>NZ_JBVJLO010000013.1:14849-213871 GCF_055584685.1 Streptomyces sp. NPDC102258 | reverse complement strand
GGGGGGGGGGGGGGGGGGGGGGGGGGGGGCGGGGGGGGGGGGGGGGGGGGGGGGGCCCGGGGGGGGGGGGGGGGGCCCCCCCCCCCCCCCCCCCGCCCCGGCGGTCTCTCGGCGCGTCGCTCAGGAAGCGCCGAGTTCATCGTCGAGCAGGTCGAACAGCTCGTCGTCGGTGGCCGTGTCGAGGTCCTCGTCGGCGTCCTCGTCGGCCGCGGTGCGGCCGGTGTCCTGGCCCGCGCTCCACTTGGCCGTCAGGGCCTGGAGGCGCATCGTGATCCGCGAGCGGGTGACGCTGTCCGCGTCCGCCGCCTCCGCCGCTCCCAACGCGGCTTCCAGCCGGTCGAGTTCGTCGAAGACGGCGGGTCCGTCGCCGTCGAGGGAGAGTGCGGAGCGCAGGTGTACGGCGAGCTGTTCGGGGGTCGGGTGGTCGAAGATGAGCGTGGCCGGGAGGCGCAGCCCGGTGGCGGCGCCGAGGCCGTTGCGCAACTCGACCGCGGTCAGCGAGTCGAAGCCGAGTTCCTTGAACGCGCTGCCCGGCTGGATGGCGGTCGCCCCCCTGTGGCCCAGTACACGGGCCACGTGGGTGCAGACCAGGTCGAGCAGGACCCGGTCCCGTTCGGCGGGCGGCAGTCCGGCCAGCCGCTGCGCCGTCGAGCCGGGGGCCTCCCCGTCCGCGCCGCCGCTCGCCCTGCGGCGTACGGGTGTACGCACCAGGCCGCGCAGCAGGGGCGCGACGTGGTCGCCGGCCTGGGCCTGGAGTGCCGCCAGATCGATCCTGGCGGGGACGAGCAGGCTCGCGGCCGTCGGCCGGGTGCCGTCGGGCCGGGCCGTCGACGCCGCCAGTGCGGCGTCGAAGAGGGCCAGTCCGTCGGCCGCCGACAGGGCGTTCATGCTGCCCCGGCCCAGGCGCTGGCGGTCCTGGTCGTCCAGGGTGGCGGCCATGCCGGCTTCGTCGTCCCACAGGCCCCAGGCGAGGGAGAGGCCGGGCAGGCCGTGGGCCCGGCGGTGCTGCGCGAGCGCGTCGAGGAAGGTGTTGCCGGCCGCGTAGTTGGCCTGCCCGGCGTTGCCGAACACGCCGGCCGCCGAGGAGAACAGGACGAACGCCGTCAGATCGAGGTGCCGGGTCAGCTCGTGCAGGTTCCATGCCGCGTCGGCCTTCGGCCGGAGCACCTTCGCGACCCGCTCCCGGGTCAGTGAGGTGACGGTGCCGTCGTCGAGCACACCGGCGGTGTGCACGACGGCCGTCAGCGGGTGCTCACGCGGTACGGATTCCAGCAGCGCGGCCAGGGCGTCCCGGTCGGCCGCGTCGCAGGCCGCCCAGGTGACGTGCGCGCCCGCCTCGGTCAGCGCGTCGGCGAGTGCGCCGGCTCCGGCCGCCGCCGCGCCGCGCCGGCTGGTGAGTAGCAGGTGGCGCACGCCGTGCTCGGCGACGAGGTGCCGGGCGAGCAGGCCGCCCAGGGTGCCGGTGGCTCCGGTGATCAGGACCGTGCCCTCGGGGTCCGGCAGGGCGGCCCCGCCGCCGTCCGACGGCGTGGTGAGGGCGGCGCGGGCCAGGCGGGGTACGCGTACGGTCCCCGCGCGCAGGGCGAGTTGGGTCTCGTCGGTGGCGAGCGCGGCGGGCAGCGCCTCGTGGGAGGCGTCCTCGCCGTCGAGGTCGACCAGGACGAACCGGTCCGGGTGCTCCGCCTGGGCGGAGCGCACCAGGCCCCATACCGCCGCGTGCGCGAGGTCCGTCACGTCCTCGTCGGGGGCCGTGGGGACGGCGCCGCGGGTGACGAAGGCGAGCCGGGACGCGGCGAACCGCTCGTCCGCCAGCCAACCCCGGACCAGGTCCAGGGCGTGCCCGGCCGCGGCGTGGGCGGCGGCCGCCGTGGGCGGCGCCGCGAGGTCGGCGGCCAGGGAGACGAGGACCGTCTCCGGCAGCGGCTCCCCCAGGGCTCCGGCCAGGTCGAACGCCTCGCCGAGGGCGCTCAGGTCGGGGTGGGTCGCCCCGGCCGGGTCGTCGAGCAGGCCGGCCCGTTCCAGGCCGGCGCCCGCCTTGAGCGGATCCGCGCCCAGCAGGGCCCACGGGCCGCCGGGAAGGGGCCGGGTCTCGGGAAGCGGCCGGGTGGCCCAGTCGACGCGGAAGAGCGCCTCGCGCACGATGCCCGTACCGGACCCGCCCCCGGGGACGCCGTCGGCGGCCAGCGGGCGCAGGACGAGCGAGTCGACGGTGAGGACGGGCTGTCCGGCGCCGTCCCACAGGGTCAGCGCCACCGCGTCCCGGCCGGCCGGTGCCATCCGTACGCGCAGGGTGGCGGCGCCGGCCGCGTACAGCCGTACGCCGTCCCACGAGAAGGGCAGCCGTGCGCCCTCGGGTCCGTCGGGGAAGAACTCCCCGAACGCGACGGCGTGCAGGGCGGCGTCGAGCAGCGCCGGGTGGAGCCCGTACGGGGCCGCTTCCGGGAGGCGGTCCTCGGCGAGGGCGACCTCGGCGAACACCTCGTCCCCGAGCCGGTAGGCCCGGCGCAGGTTGCGGAAGGCGGGGCCGTAGCCGAGGCCGATGGCCTCGAAGCCGGGGTAGAGCCCGTCCACCGGGCACTCGACGGCGCCGGCCGGAGGCCACTCCGTCGGCGCGTCCAGCACGTCCGCGCCGGCGTCGGGGGCTTCGGGAGCTCCCGGGGCGAGGACGCCATCGGCGTGCCGGGTCCACGGCTCGTCCGGGGCGGCCTCCTCGGGCCGCGAGTACACCTGGAAGGAGCGGCGGCCGTGCGCGTCCGGCTCGGCCACGGCGAGCCGCAGCTGTGTCCCGCCCGTCTCGGGCAGCACCAGGGGCGCTTCGAGCGTGAGGTCGTCCAGCCGGCCGCAGCCGGCGTGGTCGCCCGCCCGGACGGCCAGTTCCACCAGCGCGGCGCCCGGCACCAGGACGGCACCGGCGACCCGGTGGTCGGCCAGCCAGGGGTGGGTGCGCAGCGAGAGCCGCCCGGCGAACAGGAACCCGTCCGAGTCGGGCAGGTCGACGGCCGCCCCGAGGAGCGGGTGCGCGGTCGCGCCGAGTCCGGCGGAGGCGACATCGCCCGCGAGGGCGTGTGCCGGGGCCTCCAGCCAGTAGCGCTGCCGCTGGAAGGCGTACGTGGGCAGGTCGACCCTGCGGGCTCCGGTCCCGGCGTAGTACGCGGGCCAGTCGACGGGCACGCCCCGCAGGTGCGCCCGGGCGAGGGCCGAGGCGAGGGCGGCCTCTTCGGGGCGGTCCGCGCGCAGGACGGGGAGGCAGACCGCCGCGTCCTGGGCGGGGGCGTCCTGGGCCAGGGCGTCCTGCGCGAGGGCGGAGAGTACCCCCTCGGGGCCGAGTTCGAGGTACGTGGTGACTCCCGCGTCCTGGAGGACGCGGATGCCGTCGAGGAAGCGGACGCCCTCGCGGACGTGCCGGACCCAGAACTCGGGCGAGGTCATCTCGTCCGTCACGAGGGCGCCGGTCAGGTTCGAGACGACCGGGATGCGGGGGGCCGCGTACGTCAGTCCCTCGGCCACCTCGCGGAAGGCGTCGAGCATGCCGTCCATGTGCGGGGAGTGGAAGGCGTGCGAGACGGTCAGCCGCTTGGACTTGCGGTCCGCGAACGCCGCCACGACCGCGGTCGCCGCGTCCTCGTCACCGGCGATCACGACCGAAGCCGGACCGTTGACGGCCGCGATGCTCACGCCATCGGTGAGCAGCGGCAGGACCTCGTCCTCCGACGCCCGGACGGCGATCATCACGCCGCCGGACGGAAGCGCCTGCATCAGGCGGCCCCGGGCGGAGACGAGTACGCACGCGTCGTTGAGCGAAAACACTCCCGCCACATGCGCGGCGGCGATCTCACCGATCGAGTGCCCGGACAGGAAGTCGGGCCGCACACCCCACGCTTCGAGCAGCCGGAACAGCGCCACCTCGACCGCGAACAGTGCGGGCTGGGCGTACTCCGTACGGTCCAGCACCTCCGCGTCCGTACCGAACAGCGCCTCCTTCAGCGGCAGCTCCATCCGCTCGCACACCGCGTTCAACGCGGCGGCGAACTCCGGGAAGGCCTCGTACAGTTCGCGCCCCATGCCGAGGCGCTGGCTGCCCTGGCCGGTGAACAGGAAGGCGAGCTTCCCGGCCACCGGCGCATCCTCCAGCAGGCCCGAGGCCCAGTCGCCCGCGGCGAGCGCGGTGAGGCCCGTCAGGAACCCCTCGCGGTCCTCGGCGACGACCGCGGCCCGCCGGTCCAGGGCGGTCCTGGTCGTGGCCAGGGATTGGCCGATGTCGGCCGGGGACAGGTCCGGGTGTTCCGTCAGGTGCGCCGCCAGGCGGGTCGCCTGGTCACGCAGGGCCTGCGGGTCCTTCGCCGAGAGGAGCCACGGCAGGCTGCCGGGCGTCCGCGCGGGGGTGGGCTCCGGCTCCGGCTCGGGGGCCTGTTCGATGACGGCGTGGGCGTTGGTGCCGCTGAAGCCGAACGAGGAGACCGCGGCGCGGCGGGGGCGGCCCGTCTCCGGCCAGGGGGTGGCCGACTCCAGGAGGGTCACGGCACCCGCCGACCAGTCGACGTGCGGGGTGGGCTCGTCCACGTGCAGGGTCTTGGGCAGGACCCCGTGCCGCATCGCCATGATCATCTTGATCAGGCCGGCGACACCGGCGGCGGCCTGCGTGTGGCCCATGTTCGACTTGATGGATCCGAGCAGCAACGGACGGTCCGCCGCCCGCTCCTGGCCGTACGTGGCCAGCAGCGCCTGCGCCTCGATGGGGTCGCCGAGGGTGGTGCCCGTGCCGTGTGCCTCGACGGCGTCCACCTCGGCGGCGGACAGACCGGCGTTGGCGAGGGCCTGGCGGATCACGCGCTGCTGGGAGGGGCCGTTGGGGGCGGTCAGGCCGTTGGAGGCGCCGTCCTGGTTGATCGCCGTGCCCCGGACCACGGCGAGGACCGGGTGGCCGTTGCGGCGGGCGTCGGAGAGCCGCTCCACCAGGAGGACGCCGGCGCCCTCGGCCCAGCCCGTGCCGTCGGCACCGGCGGAGAAGGCCTTGCAGCGGCCGTCGGACGCGAGGCCCCGCTGACGGCTGAACTCCACGAAGGCCGCGGGGGTCGCCATCACGGTCACCCCGCCGGCCAGGGCGAGCGAGCACTCGCCGCTGCGCAGCGCCTGCACCGCGAGGTGCAGGGCCACCAGGGAGGACGAGCAGGCCGTGTCGACGGTGACGGCCGGGCCTTCGAGGCCGAACGTGTAGGACAGCCGCCCGGAGATGACGCTGCCCGCGTTGCCGGTGCCGAGGAAACCCTCGACGCCCTCGGGCAGGGCCGTGAGCCGGGAGGCGTAGTCGTGGTACATGACGCCGGCGAAGACGCCGGTCCGGCTGCCGCGCAGGGACCGGGGGTCGATGCCGGCCCGCTCGAAGGCCTCCCAGGAGGTCTCCAGCAGCAGCCGCTGCTGCGGGTCCATGGCGACGGCCTCGCGGGGGGAGATCCCGAAGAACGCCGGGTCGAAGGCGGAGGCGTCGGAGAGGAATCCGCCCTCGCGGGCGTAGCTCGTACCCTCCCGGCCGGGGTCGGTGTCGAAGAGGCCGTCGACGTCCCAGCCCCGGTCATCGGGGAAGCCGGACACGACGTCCCGGCCCTCCAGCACCAGCCGCCACAGGTCCTCGGGCGACTGCACGTCCCCGGGGTAGCGGCAGCCCAGGCCGACGATCGCGATGGGTTCGTCGTCCCGGAGGGTGACGGCGACCGGGGCGGCGGGCGCGGCGGGCGCGGCTCCGAGCAGTTCGGTGCGCAGGTGGTCCGCGAGGACCGTCGAGGTCGGGTAGTCGAAGACGAGGGTCGCCGGGAGCCGCAGTCCGGTGGCCGCGCCGAGCAGGTTGCGCAGCTCGACGGCGGTCAGCGAGTCGAAGCCGAGCTCGCGGAAGGACCGGTCGGCCTCGACCGCCCCGGGCCCGGCGTAGCCGAGCACGGCGGCGACCTGGGTGCGGACCAGGTCCAGGACGAAGGCCGTCTGCTCGGCGGCCGACAGGCCGACGAGCTGTCCCGCAGGCGTTCCGGCGGCGGCCGGGGCGGTGCCGGCCCGGCGGGGCGGCGTCCGCACGAGGCCCGACAGCAGCGGCGGGAGCGTCCCGCCGGCCGCCTGGGCGCGGAGCGCGGCCGGGTCCAGCGTGACCGGCACCAGCAGGGCCTGTCCGGAGGCGCACGCGGTGTCGAACAGGGTGACGCCCTCGGCGGCGGTGAGGGCGTGCACGCCGCCCCGGCCGAGCCGGGAGACGTCCTCGGCGTCCAGGGCGGCGCCCATGCCGCCCGCCTCGGCCCACAGGCCCCAGGCCAGCGAGGTGGCGGCCAGGCCCTGGGCCCGGCGGTGGGCGGCCAGGGCGTCGAGGAAGGTGTTGCCCGCCGCGTAGTTGGCCTGGCCGGCGCCACCGAAGACACCGGCGGCGGAGGAGAACAGGACGAACGCGGAGAGGTCGAGCCCGGCCGTCAGCTCGTGCAGGTTCCAGGCCGCGTCCACCTTCGGACGCAGTACGGCCGACAGCCGCTCAGCGGTCAGGGACTCGATCACTCCGTCGTCCAGCACACCGGCCGTGTGCACGACCGCCGCCAGCGGGTGTTCGGCGGGAACGGCGGCCAGTACGGCCGCCAGCGCGTCCCGGTCGGCCACGTCGCACGCGGCCCAGGTGACCTCGGCACCCAAGGCAACCAGATCGGCGGTCAGTTCACCGGCGCCGTCCGCCGCGTCACCGCGACGGCTGACCAGCAGCAGGTTCCGTACGCCGTGCTCGGTGACCAGGTGCCGGGCGAACAGAGCGCCCAGCGAACCGCTCGCACCGGTGATCAGGACCGTGCCCTCGGCGTCCCATCCGGGAGCCGCGTCGGCGGGAGCCGTGGCACGGGCCAGCCTCGGCACCAGCAGCGCGCCACCGCGCACCGCCAGCTCCGGCTCGCCCGAGGCCAGGGCCGCCACGAGCGCCCGCTCGGGGAGGGCTTGCCCGTCATTGCCCAGGTCGACCAGGGCGAACCGGCCGGGGTGTTCGGTGGCGGCGGACCGGACCAGGCCCCCGAGAGCGGCGCCCGCCAGGTCGCGGACGGTGTCGCCGGGGTGCTGGGCGGACACGGAGCCACGGGTGACGAAGACGAGCCGCGAGGAGGCGAACCGCTCCTCGGCGAGCCAGGCGTGCACGAGGGCGAGCCCCTCGGCCGCCCGCGCGTGGACCGTTCCCGGCAGTCCGGGCCCGTCGACCGGGTCCGGGCCGGTGACGAAGACCAGCTCCGGGACCTCGGCCGGCGAGGCGGCCAGCTCGGCGAGATCCGGGTACGCGGGGCATTCCAGGCCGGAGACCGGCCCGCCCACCACGGCGCGTACCACCTCGGCCGGGGCGGCCACCGCCGTCGGGTCCGACGGAAGCGCCGTCCAGTCGACCCGGAAGAGGGAGTCCGGGCGGCCGTCGCGGGTGGCTCCGTCGAGCTGCGCGGGCGAGAGGGCCCGCAGGGACAGCGCGTCCACCGAGGCGACGGGCCGGCCGGCCGGGTCGGCCAGTTCGAGCGAGACCGCGCCCGGCCCGGCGGGGGCCAGGCGGACCCGGGCGGCGGTGGCGCCGGCCGCGTGGAGGCGTACGCCGGTCCACGCGAAGGGCAGCCGGCCGCCCTCCGTGGCGTCGGCGTCCGGTCCGGCGGTCAGGGCGGAGTCGAGCGCGAGGGCGTGCAGGGCGGAGTCGAGCAGCGCGGGGTGGATCCCGTACGCCTCGGCGTCGCTCTGCGCGCCCGCGTCCAGGGCGAGTTCGGCGAAGAGTTCGCCGTCCCGCCGCCAGGCGTCGCGCAGGCCCCGGAAGAGGGGTCCGTATGCCAGGCCGGAGGCGTCGAGCAGCGCGTAGACCTCCTGCGCCGGGGCGGGGACCGCACCGGCCGGGGGCCAGGCCCGGAGGTCGGCGGCGGCCGGGCGGACGCGGCCCGACAGGAGTCCGGCGGCGTGCTGCGTCCAGGGCACGCCGGCCGCGTCGGCGCCGGCCGGGCGCGAGTAGACGGCGACCGGGCGGAGGCCCGAGGTGTCGGGCGCCCCCACGGTGACCTGCACTTGGACGGCGTCCCCGGAGTCGGGCAGGACCAGCGGCGCCTGGAGGGTCAGCTCGTCGAGGGCCGGGGCCGCGACCCGCTCGCCGGCGTGCAGGGCCAGCTCGACGAAGGCCGTGCCCGGGACCAGGACGGAGCCCATGACGGTGTGGTCCGCCAGCCACGGGTGGGTGCGCAGCGAGAGGCGGCCCGTGAGGACGCATCCGTCGGCGTCGGCGAGGGACACCGCCGCGCCGAGGAGGGGGTGTCCGGCCGCCGCGAGGCCGAGGCCGGTGGCGTCGCCGGGCAGCGGGGTGCCGGTCTCCGGCCAGTAGCGCTCGCGCTGGAAGGGGTAGGTGGGCAGGTCGACGCGCCGGGCGCCGGCCGGGGCGAAGTAGGCGTGCCAGTCGACCGCCGCGCCGCGTGCGTGGACCCGGGCGAGCGCCGTGGCGAGGGTCTGCGCCTCGGGCCGGTCGGCGCGCAGCGCGGGGGCGAAGGCGGCGGCGGTGCGGTCGGTGACGCACTCGTGGGCGAGGGCGGACAGCGTGCCGTCGGGGCCGAGTTCGAGGTACGTGCTCACCCCGGCCGCCTCCAGGGCGCGGACGCCGTCGAGGAAGCGGACGGCCTCGCGGACGTGGCGCACCCAGAAGTCCGCCGAGCCCATCTCGTCGGAGACCAGGGCGCCGGTCAGGTTGGAGACGACCGGGATGCGCGGGCTCTCGTACGTGAGACCCGCCGCCACCTGGCGGAAGTCGTCCAGCATGCCGTCCATGTGCGGTGAGTGGAACGCGTGCGAGACGGTGAGGCGCTTGGACTTGCGGTCGGGGAAGGCGGCCAGGACCGCGGTCGCCGCGTCCTCGTCACCGGCGATCACGACCGCGCGCGGGCCGTTGACGGCGGCGATGCTCACCCGGTCCGTCAGCAGCGGCAGGACCTCGTCCTCGGCGGCCTGGACGGCGATCATCACGCCGCCGGCCGGCAGCGCCTGCATCAGGCGTCCCCGGGCGGAGACCAGGGCGCAGGCGTCGGCGAGGGAGAGGACTCCGGCGACGTGCGCCGCCGCTATCTCGCCGATGGAGTGCCCGGCGACGAAGTCGGGGGTGACGCCCCAGGATCCGAGGAGCCGGAACAGGGCGACCTCGACGGCGAACAGCGCCGGCTGGGCGTACTCGGTCCGGTCGAGCAGCTCCGCGTCGGTCCCGAACAGGACGTCCTTGAGCGGCCGGGCCAGGTCGAGGTGGGCGCCGACCGCGTCCAGTGCCTCGGCGAACACCGGCTGGGCGTCGTACAGTTCACGGCCCATGCCGAGGCGCTGGCTGCCCTGGCCGGTGAACAGGAACGCGGTGCGGCCCCCCTTGCGGACGGTGTCGCGGGTGAGGCCGCGGGCGCTGCGGCCCGCGGCGAGCGCGTCGAGGGCGGTGGTGGCCGCGGCGGTGTCCTTCGCCACGATCACGGCCCGGTGGTCGAAGGCGGCGCGGGTGGTCGCCAGGGAATGGGCGACGTCGGCCAGGGCCAGGCCGGGGTGGGCGGCCAGGTGGGCGCTCAGGGCCCGGGCCCGGTCGGCGAGGGCCCGCTCGGTGCGGCCCGAGAGGGTCAGGGGCAGCGCGCCGCCCGGGACGGGCCCGGCGGCCGGGGCCGGTTCGGCGTCGGGGGCCTGCTCGATGATGGTGTGGGCGTTGGTGCCGCTGATGCCGAACGAGGAGACGCCCGCCCGGCGCGGGCGGCCCGTCTCGGGCCACGGGACCGTCTCGGTCAGCAGGCTGACGGCGCCCTGCGACCAGTCCACGTGCGGCGACGGCCGCTCCGCGTGCAGGGTCTTGGGCAGGACGCCGTGGCGTATCGCCATGACCATCTTGATGATGCCCGCGACACCGGCGGCGGCCTGCGTGTGGCCGAGGTTCGACTTGACGGAGCCCAGCAGCAGCGGCCGGTCCTCCGGCCGGTCCTGGCCGTAGGTGGCCAGCAGGGCCTGTGCCTCGATCGGGTCGCCGAGCGTGGTACCGGTGCCGTGCGCCTCGACCGCGTCGACCTCTCCGGCCGACAGGCCGGCGCCGGCCAGCGCGGCCCGGATCACGCGCTGCTGGGACGGCCCGTTGGGCGCGGTCAGGCCGTTGCTCGCACCGTCCTGGTTGATCGCCGAACCGCGCACGACCGCCAGGACCGGGTGTCCGAGGCGACGGGCGTCCGAGAGCCGCTCGACCAGCAGCATGCCGACGCCCTCGCCCCAGCCGGTGCCGTCGGCGTCGGCCGAGAAGGCGCGGCAGCGGCCGTCGGCCGACAGGCCGCGCTGGCGGCTGAAGCCGACGAACGTGCCCGGCGTGGCCATGACGGTGACACCGCCCGCCAGGGCCAGGTCGCATTCACCGGTGCGCAGGGCCTGGACCGCCATGTGCAGGGCGATCAGCGAGGACGAGCAGGCGGTGTCGATGGTGACGGCGGGGCCTTCGAGTCCGAAGGTGTACGAGACGCGCCCCGAGGCGATGCTGCCCGTACTGCCGGAGCCCAGCGAGCCGTCCGCGCCCTCGGCGGAGCGCTCCAGCAGGGCGGCGTAGTCGTGGTACATGACGCCCGCGAAGACGCCGGTCCGGCTGCCGCGCACGGTGGCGGGGTCGATCCCGGCCCGCTCGAAGGCCTCCCAGGTGGTCTCCAGCAGCAGCCGCTGCTGCGGGTCGGTGCCGACGGCCTCGCGCGGGCTGATCCCGAAGAAGGTGGGGTCGAAGGCGGCGGCGTCGTGCAGGAAGCCGCCGTGGCGGGTGTACGAGGTGCCGGGGTGGTCGGGGTCGGGGTGGTACAGCGACTCGACGTCCCAGCCCCGGTCGGACGGGAAGCCGGTGATGGCGTCGCCGCCGCCCTCCAACAGCCGCCACAGCTCTTCGGGGCTGCTGACGCCGCCGGGGAAGCGGCAGCTCATCGAGACGATGACGATCGGATCGTCGGCTGCGCCGACGCCCGTGGCAGCGACGCCTGCGCCGGAAGTGCCGGCCTGGCCCCCTGAGGTGGCCGCGTCGTCGCCGCCGGTTTCGGCGGCGAGGTGGCGGGCCAGGGTGAGCGAGGTCGGGTAGTCGAAGACCAGGGTTGCGGGCAGGCGGCGGCCGACGGCCGCGCCGAGCCGGTTGCGGAGTTCGACGGCGGTCAGCGAGTCGAAGCCCAGCTCGCTGAAGGCGTGGCCGGGTTCGACGGCGTCCGGACTGCCGTGGCCGAGCACGTCGGCGACGTGGCCGCGCACCAGGTCGAGCAGCAGCCGCTCCCGTCCGGCGGCGTCCAGCCCGGCGAGGCTCCGCTCCAGCGCGGACTGCTCCGGCCCGGCGGCCGTGGCGGCGGCCGTACGGCGGCCGGGGGCACGGACCAGGCCGCGCAGCAGCGGGGCCACGGGGGTGCCGGGGGCGGGCGGGGTCAGCCGCATCGGGACGAGGAGGGCGGCGTCCGCGCCGGTGCCGGTGCCGGTGCCCGGGTCGCCGCCGGTCGGGGCGAGGGCGTCGGCGAGGTCGAGGAGGGCGAGGCCGTCGGAGGCGCTGAGCCCCCGCACGCCGCCGCGCGCCATCCGGTCCAGGTCGGCCCGGTCCAGGGCGCCGGCCATGCCGTCGGCGTCGTCCCACAGGCCCCAGGCCAGGGAGACGGCCGGGAGGCCCCGGGCGCGGCGGTGCTGGGCGAGGGCGTCCAGGAAGGAGTTGGCGGCGGCGTAATTGCCCTGGCCGGGCGCGCCGAAGACGCCGGCCGCGGAGGAGAAGAGGACGAACGCCGACAGGTCGAGGCCGCGGGTCAGTTCGTGGAGGTGCAGGGCCGCGTCGGCCTTGGGCCGCAGGACGGTGTCGAGACGTTCGGGCGTCAGCGAGTCGATCACGCCGTCGTCCAGGACACCGGCGGTGTGGACGACCGCGCGCAGCGGGTGGGCGGCGGGTACGGCGGCCAGCGCGGCGGCCAGCGCCTCCCGGTCGGCGGCGTCGCACGCGGCCCAGGTCACCTCCGCGCCGAGTGCGGTGAGTTCGCCGGTCAGTTCGGCGGCGCCGGGCGCGGTGTCGCCGCGGCGGCTGAGCAGCAGCAGGTGCCGTACGCCGCGTTCGGCGACGAGGTGGCGGGCGACGAGCCGGCCGAGCGTACCGGCGGCTCCGGTGACCAGGACGGTCGCCTCGGCGTCGTACGCGGGCGCCTCGGCCGGGCTGTGCGCGGCGGGGACCCGGGCCAGCCGGGGCACGTACGCGGCGCCCTCGCGCAGGGCGAGCTGCGGCTCCGGGGAGGCGAGGACGGCGGCCAGGACGGCACCGGCCGGTTCGGCAGGCGTCCCCGAGGCGTCGGCGTCGTCCGTGTCGACGAGGACGAAACGGCCCGGGTGCTCGGACTGTGCGGAACGCACCAGGCCCCAGACGGCGGCCGAGACGGGGTCGGTAACTCGGTCACCGGTGCGGACGGCGACCGAGCCCCCGGTCAGGAGGACGAGCCGGCTGTCGGTGAGCCGGTCGTCGGCGAGCCAGCCCCGCAGCAGACGCAGCGCGCCGTGCGCGGCCGCGTGGACGGCCTCGGGGGTGGGCTCCGGCGTGGCGGGCAGGCGGACGAGGACGGTGTCCGGAACGGGCTGCCCGTCGGCGTCGAGGGCCGCGCCGAGCGCGTCGGCCGCGTCGGGGCCGTCGAGCAGCAGCGGACGGGCGGCGGCGGTGACGGTGGCCGTCGTGGGAAGGGCCAGCGGGGTCCAGGCCACGTGGAACAGCCGGTCGTAGGGGCCGCCCGGGGCCGGGGGCTCGGCCGATACGGCGCGCAGTGTCAGCGAGGCGATGTCGGCCACGGGCTGTCCGGTGCCGTCGGCGAGCGCCAGCGAGACCGCGTCCGGCCCGGCCTTGGACAGCCGTACGCGCAGGGTGGAGGTGCCCACGGCGTGCAGGGCCACTCCGGTCCAGGAGAACGGCAGCCGGCCGTGGCCGGTTTCCTCGACGAGGCCGGCGAGGCCGATGGCGTGCAGGGCGGCGTCGAGGAGGGCGGGGTGGAGGCCGAACAGTGCCGTGTCGGCGCGCTGTTCCTCCGAGATCTCGATCTCCACGTAGGCCGCCTCGGCGCTCACCCAGGCCGCGCGGACGCCCTGGAAGGCGGGCCCGTAATGGAGTCCGGCCTCGGCGAGTCCGGAGTACAGCCCTTCGACGGACAGGGGTGTGGCGTCGGCGGGCGGCCAGGTGGCGGGGGCGGCGGAAGGCTGGGGGGCGCCGACGGTGAGGACGCCGTCCGCGTGCCGGGTCCAGGGCAGTTCGGCGGTGTCGGCGTCGGCGTCGTCGGCCGCGGGTTCGGGGCGGGAGTGGACGCCGAGGGGGCGGCGGCCGGTGGCGTCGGGGGCGCCCACCCACAGCTGGAGCTGGACCGCCCCGTCCGGGGGCAGGACGAGGGGCGCGTGGAGGGTGAGTTCCTCCAGGAGGTCGCAGCCGACCTGGTCACCGGCCCGGATGGCCAGTTCCACGAAGGCACTGCCGGGCAGGACGGCGGAGCCGCCCACGGCGTGGTCCGCGAGCCAGGGGTGGGTGTCCAGGGAGAGCCGGCCCGTGTAGAGGAACCCGTCGAGGTCGGCGAGGGCGACGGCGGCGCCGAGCAGCGGGTGGCCGGCCGTGCCGAGGCCGGCGGCGGACACGTCGCCCGGGGGGCGTCCGGCGTCGAGCCAGTACGGCTCGCGCTGGAAGGCGTAGGTGGGCAGGTCGACGTGCGCGGAGCCGGTGCCCGCGTAGTACGCGTCCCAGTCGACGGACGCGCCGCGGACGTGCAGCCGGGCGAGGGCGCCGGTCAGGGTCTCGCTCTCCGGGCGGCCGGTGCGCAGGACGGGCACGAAGGCGGCCTGTCCGGAGTCGTCGGGCAGGCATTCCGGGGCGAGGGCCGACAGGACGGCGTCGGGGCCGATCTCGACGAAGTGGACGACGTTGCGGGCGGCGAGGGTGCGGACGCCGTCGAGGAAGCGGACGGCTTCGCGGACGTGGCGGACCCAGAACTCGGGCGAGGTCATCTCGTCCGTCACGAGGGCGCCGGTCAGGTTCGAGACGACCGGGATGCGGGGAGCCGCGTACGTCAGCCCGCGCGCGACCTCGCGGAAAGCGTCGAGCATGCCGTCCATGTGCGGGGAGTGGAAGGCGTGCGAAACGGTGAGGCGCTTGGACTTGCGGTCCGGGAAAGCCGCCACGATGGCGGCCGCCGCGTCCTCGTCACCGGCGACAACCACCGAACGCGGCCCGTTGACGGCGGCGATGCTCACGCCATCGGTGAGCAGCGGCAGGACCTCGTCCTCCGACGCCTGCACCGCGATCATCACACCACAGGCCGGAAGCGCCTGCATCAGCCGGCCGCGCGCCGCGACCAGCGTGCACGCGTCATCGAGCGAGAGGACGCCCGCCACGTGCGCGGCGGCGATCTCGCCGATGGAGTGCCCGGACAGGAAATCGGGCCGCACACCCCACGCTTCGAGCAACCGGAACAGCGCCACCTCGACCGCGAACAGCGCGGGCTGGGCGTACTCCGTACGGTCCAGCACCTCCGCGTCCGTACCGAACAGCGCCTCCTTCAGCGGCAGTTCGATACGGGCGCACACCTCGTCCAGCGCGTCCGCGAACACCGGACAGGTGTCGTACAGTTCGCGGCCCATGCCCAGGCGCTGGCTGCCCTGCCCGGTGAAGAGGAACGCCAGCTTCCCGGCCACCGGGCGGCCCCGGGTGACGCCCGGGGCGGCTTCCTCGGGGGCGAGGGTGGCGAGGGCCGCCAGGGCGCGGGTGAGTCCCGGCCCGTCGGCGGCCGTGAGGACCGCGCGGTGCTCGAAGTCGGTGCGGGCGGTGGCGAGGGAGCGGGCGATGTCGCCGGGGCGCTGCCCGGGGTGGGCGGTCAGGTACGCGGACAGCTTCGCGGCCTGGGCGCGCAGCGCAGCGGGCGTCTTGCCGGAGAGGTTCCACAGGGGCGGTACGGAGACCGGGGCGGCGGCCGGTCCGGCGGTCTCCGGAGCCGTCGCGGGGGCCGGGGCCTGCTCGATGATGGTGTGGGCGTTGGTGCCGCTGATGCCGAAGGAGGAGACGCCGGCCCGGCGGGGCGCGCCGGTCTCGGGCCACCGCTCGGCCTCGGTGAGCAGCCGGACGGCGCCCTCGGACCAGTCGACGTTCGGGGTGGGCTCGTCCACGTGGAGGGTCTTGGGCAGCACGCCGTGGCGCATCGCCATGACCATCTTGATGATCCCGGCGACGCCGGCGGCCGCCTGGGTGTGGCCGATGTTCGACTTGATGGAGCCGAGCAGCAGCGGCCGGTCCTCCGGGCGGTCCTGGCCGTAGGTGGCCAGCAGCGCCTGTGCCTCGATCGGGTCGCCCAGGGTGGTGCCGGTGCCGTGGGCCTCCACGACGTCGATGTGGGCGGGCGAGAGCCGGGCCCCGGCGAGCGCCTCGCGGATGACGCGCTGCTGGGAGGGGCCGTTGGGGGCGGTCAGTCCGCTGCTGGCGCCGTCCTGGTTGACGGCGGTGCCGCGGACGACGGCGAGGACGGGGTGGCCGTTCTCGCGGGCGGCGGAGAGCCGTTCGAGGACGAGCATGCCCGCGCCCTCGCCCCAGCCGGTGCCGTCGGCGGCGGACGCGAAGGACTTGCAGCGGCCGTCGCCGGCCAGGCCGCGGTGGCGGCTGAACTCGGTGAAGGTGCCGGGGGTCGACATGACGGTGACACCGCCGGCCAGGGCCATGGTGCACTCGCCGCTCCGCAGCGCCTGCACGGCGAGGTGGACGGCGACGAGCGAGGACGAGCAGGCCGTGTCGACGGTGACGGCCGGGCCCTCCAGGCCGAGGGTGTAGGCGATGCGGCCGGAGGCGATGCTGCCGGAGCTGCCGTTGCCGAGGAAGCCCTCGATCTCCTCGGGGACGCTGAACAGCCGTGCGGCGTAGTCGTGGTACATGAGGCCGGCGAAGACGCCGGTGCGGCTGCCGCGCAGGGTGGCGGGGTCGATTCCGGCGCGTTCGAAGGCCTCCCAGGAGGTCTCCAGGAGGAGCCTTTGCTGGGGGTCCATGGCGAGGGCCTCGCGGGGCGAGATCCCGAAGAACGCCGGGTCGAAGTGGTGGGCGTCGTGCAGGAAGCCGCCGACCTGTTCGTACGCCTCGATGCCGCTGTCCGGGTCGGGGTCGAAGAGGACCTCGGCCGGCCAGCCCCGGTCGGCCGGGTACGGCGTGACGGCGTCGCCGCCGCGGGCGACGAGTTCCCACAGGGCTTCGGGGGTGTCGATGCCGCCGGGGTAGCGGCAGCTCATCGCCACCACCGCGATCGGCTCCTGCTCGCGCTCCTCCACCTCGCGCAGTCGGCGCCGGGCCTCGCGGAGATCGGTCGTCGCCCGCTTGAGGTAATCGAGGTACTTCTCCTCGTTCACCATGGTCACGCCATCCCCGTCGTCGAAGTGTTCAAGGTCGTCAAGGTCGCGGAGGCCATCTCAGGACAGTCCGAGTTCGTCGTCGAGCAGGTCGAAGAGTTCGTCGGCCGTGACGGCCTGGAGGTCGCGCTCTTCCGCGGCGTTGTCCTGTGCACTGTGCGTGTCGTTCCACTTCGCCAGTAGGTCGCGCAGCCGGGCGGTGATGCCCGCGCGCTCGGAGTCGTCGGGGGCGACCGCCGAGAGGATCGTTTCGAGCTTGTCGAGTTCCGTGTGGACGGACGGGCGGCCGGTGCCGCCCGCGGCGCCGGTGCCGAGCCGCTCCCCCACGTACGCGGCGAGCGCGGACGGTGACGGGTAGTCGAAGATCAGCGTGACGGGCAGCCGCAGTCCGGTGGCGGCGGTGAGCCGGTTGCGCAGGTCGACGGCGGTCAGCGAGTCGAAGCCCAGGTCGAGGAAGCCGCGGCCGGCGTCGACGTCGTCGGCGGTGCCGTGGCCCAGTACGGCGGCCACCTGGGAGCGGACCAGTTCGTTCAGCGTCCGGTCGCGGTCGGCGGCCGTCAGCCCGGTGAGCCGTTCCTGGAGGGAGCCCGCCGGTTCGGCGGCGCGGGAGGCGGCCCGGCCCGCGGTGGGGGCGGCCCGGCGGGCGGGGGTGCGGACCAGTGCGCGCAGCAGCGGCGGCAGGGTGCCGTCGGCGGCCTGGGCGCGCAGCGCGGCCGGTTCGAGCCGCATGGGCACGAGGACGGCGTCCGCCAGGGTGCGGGAGGTGTCGAACAGGGCCAGCCCCTCGGCGGGGGCGAGCGCGGCGACTCCGGCGCGGGCCATCCGGGTCAGGTCGGCCTCGTCGAGGGCGCCCGCCATGCCGTCCGCGGTCGCCCACAGGCCCCAGGCCAGGGAGCCGGCCGCCAGGCCGCGGGCCGCGCGGTGCTGGGCGAGGGCGTCCAGGAAGGCGTTCGCGGCGGCGTAGTTGGCCTGGCCGGCGGCGCCGAAGCAGCCCGCGACCGAGGAGAAGAGCACGAACGCGGAGAGCCGGTGGCCCTCGGTCAGTTCGTGCAGGTTCCAGGCCGCGTCCACCTTGGGCCGCAGGACGGTGTCGAGCCGTTCGGGCGTGAGGGAGTCGATGATGCCGTCGTCGAGGACGCCGGCCGCGTGGACGACCGCGGTCAGCGGCCGGTCGGCGGGGATGGCGGCCAGGACGGCGGCCAGCGCCTCCCGGTCGGCGGCGTCGCAGGCCGCCCAGGTGACGTCGGCGCCCCGTGCGGTCAGCTCCCGCGTCAGGCCGGCCGCGCCCGGTGCCGCGTCGCCCCTGCGGCTGAGCAGCAGCAGGTTCCGTACGCCGTGGGCTTCGGCGAGGTGGCGGGCGAAGAGCGCGCCGAGGGTGCCGCTCGCGCCGGTGACGAGGACCGTGCCCGAGGGGTCGAGCGCCGGGTGGGTGCCGGGGCCGGTCTCGGTGCGGGCGATGCGGCGCAGGCGGAAGGCGTACGCGTCACCCGCCCGCAGGGCCAGCTGCGGTTCGTCGCCCGCCAGGGCGGCGGGCAGGACGCCGAGGGAGGCGTCGGAGCCGTCGGTGTCGGCGAGGACGAACCGGCCGGGGTTCTCCGACTGCGCGGAGCGCACCAGGCCCCACACCGGGGCGTGGGCCAGGTCGGTGACGGGCTCGCCCGGGACGGCGGCGACGCTGCCCCGGGTGAGGACGACCAGCCGGGAGGCGTCGAGGCGCTCCTCGGCCAGCCACTCCTTGACCAGGGCGAGGGCGTGGTGGGCGGCGGTGCGGGCGGCCGTCGCCCGGCCGCCGGTGCGGGCCGTGCCGGACAGCGGGACGATCACCACGTCCGGCGCCGGGGCGCCGGCGGCGAGTGCCTCGCGCAGCGCGGTGAGGTCGGCGTGGACCTCCAGCGGGGCTCCGGCCACGCGGAAGTCCGCCTGGTCCGCCCCGAGGACGGCCCAGCGCTCGTCGGCGGGGACCGGCCCGGCGGCCAGGGGCAGCTTCGCCCAGTCCACTCCGAACAGGGACTCGTGGTGCGCGCCGCGGTCGGTGCCGAGCTGTGCGGCGGACACCGGGCGCAGGACGAGGGAGTCCACCGAGGCGACCGGGGCGCCGGTGGCGTCGGCGACGTCCAGGGCCACGCCGCCGGAGGGGCCGGCGGTGACGCGGACCCGCAGTTCGGCGGCGCCGGCCGCGTGGAGGCGTACGCCGGTCCAGGCGAAGGGCAGCCGTACGCCGTCCGCCGCGTCGGCGCCGTCGGGCGCTGCGAGGCCGATGGCCTGGAGGGCGGCGTCGAGGAGCGCCGGGTGGACCCCGTAGGCGGCGGCGTCGGGCTCGTAGGCCGCGTCGAGGGCGACCTCGGCGAAGAGTTCGCCGTCGCGCCGCCAGGCGGCGCGCAGGCCCTGGAAGAGGGGCCCGTACGCGAGGCCGGCGGCGGCCGCGGCCGGATAGAAGCCGTCGAGGGGTACCGGTTCGGCGTCGGCCGGCGGCCACGCGGTCAGGTCGAAGGCGCGGGCCGGGCCGGCCGGGGCGAGTACGCCCGTGGCGTGCCGGGTCCACGGCTCTTCGGCGGGGGCGTCGGCCGGGCGGGCGTGCAGGGTCAGGGAGCGCCGGCCCGCCTCGTCGGCGGCGTCGACGGCCAGCTGGATCTGGACGGCGCCCTGTTCGGGGAGGGCGAGCGGAGCCTCGATGGCCAGTTCTTCGACGGTGTCGCAGCCGGCTTCCGCGCCGGCCCGCAGGGCGAGTTCGACGAAGGCGGTCCCGGGCAGCAGGACGGTGTCCATGACGGTGTGGTCGGCCAGCCAGGGGTGGGAGGAGAGGGCGAGGCGTCCGGTGAGGACCAGGCCGTCCGAGCCGGGCAGGGCCACGGTGGCGCCGAACAGCGGGTGGTCGGCGGACTCCAGGCCGGCCGCCAGCACGTCCTCGACGGAGAGGCCGACGTCGAGCCAGTACCGCTTGCGCTGGAAGGCGTACGTGGGCAGGTCGACGCGCCGGGCACCGGTGCCGGAGAAGTACGCCGTCCAGTCGACGCCGATGCCGTGGACGTGGGCCCGGGCGAGGGCGGCGGTGAGCGTCTCGGGCTCGGGGCGGCCGGTGCGCAGGACGGGCAGGCAGAGCGCCGGCTCACCGGCGTCGGCGCCTTCGGGCAGGCAGTCCTGGACCAGTGCGGACAGGGTGGAGTCGGGGCCGAGTTCGACGTAGGCCGTCACCCCGGCGGCGTGCAGGGCGCGGACGCCGTCGTGGAAGCGGACGGCTTCGCGGACGTGGCGGACCCAGAAGTCGGCGGAGGCCATCTCGTCGGTGACGAGCGCGCCGGTGAGGCAGGAGACGACCGGGATGCGGGGGTTCTCGTAGACCAGGCCCTCGGCGACCTTGCGGAAGTCGGCCAGCATGCCGTCCATGTCCGGGGAGTGGAAGGCGTGGCTGACGGCCAGCCGCTTGGTCTTGGCGCCGCGCTCCTCGAAGTGCGCGGCGATCGCGGCGGCCGCGTCCGCGTCCCCGGCGATCACGACCGACCGGGGGCCGTTGACGGCGGCGACGCTCACCCGCTCGGTCAGCAGCGGGAGGACCTCGTCCTCCGTGGCCTGGACGGCGATCATCACCCCGCCGGTGGGCAGCGCCTGCATCAGCCGGCCGCGGGCGGCCACGAGTTCGGCGGCGTCCTGGAGGGTGAGGACGCCCGCGACGTGCGCGGCGGTGATCTCGCCGATGGAGTGTCCGGCCAGGACGTCGGGCCGCAGCCCCTGGTCCGTGAGCAGCCGGAACAGCGCCACCTCGATCGCGAAGAGCGCGGGCTGGGTGTACTCGGTACGGTCCAGCGCCTCGGCGTCGGTTCCGAACAGGACGTCCTTCAGAGGCCGTTCCAGGTGCCGGTCCAGTTCGGCGCAGACCTCGTCCAGGGCGCCCGCGAAGACGGGGTGGGCGTCGTACAGTGCGCGTCCCATGCCCAGGCGCTGGCTGCCCTGGCCGGTGAACAGGAACGCCACCTGGTGTTCGCGGGCGGTCCCGCGCACCACGGCGGCCGAGTCCTCGCCGCGGGCCAGTGCGTCCAGGGCGGCCAGCAGTTCCGCACGGTCCCCGGTCACCAGCGCGGCGCGCTGCTCCAGGGCCGAGCGGCTGGTGGCCAGCGACAGGGCGAGATCGGCGGTGCGCAGCGCGGTGTCGGCGTGGACGCGGGTGTGGAGCAGGCGGGCCTGGGCGCGCAGCGCGTCCTCGCCGCGGGCCGACAGGACCACGGGCGGGTACGGGGCCTCGCCCGGCTCCACCTGCGGCAGGGGCTCGGGGTCGGCGGGCTGGGGGGCCTGCTCGATGACGGCGTGCGCGTTCGTCCCGCTGATGCCGAAGGAGGAGACGCCGGCGCGGCGCGGACGGCCCGTCTCGGGCCACTCCACCTGTTCGGTGAGCAGGGACACGGCGCCCGCCGACCAGTCGACGTGCGGGGTGGGCTCGTCCACGTGCAGGGTCTTGGGCACGATGCCGTGGCGCATCGCCATGACCATCTTGATGATGCCCGCCACGCCGGCGGCGGCCTGGGTGTGGCCGAGGTTGGACTTCACCGAGCCGAGCAGCAGCGGCCGGTCGCCGCTGTGGTCGCGGCCGTAGGTGGCGAGCAGGGCCTGGGCCTCGATGGGGTCGCCGAGGGTGGTGCCGGTGCCGTGCGCCTCGACCACGTCGACGTCCGCGCCGGTGAGGCGGGCGTTGGCGAGGGCCTGGCGGATGACGCGCTGCTGGGAGGGGCCGTTGGGGGCGGTGAGGCCGTTGGAGGCGCCGTCCTGGTTGACGGCGGAGCCGCGGACGACCGCGAGGACCTGGTGGCCGTTGCGGCGGGCGTCGGAGAGCCGCTCCAGCAGCAGCATGCCCGCACCCTCGCCCCAGCCGGTGCCGTCGGCGGCGGCGGCGAAGGACTTGCAGCGGCCGTCGGCGGCGAGCCCGCGCTGGCGGCTGAACTCGATGAACGTGCCGGGCGTGAACATCACGGTGACACCGCCCGCGAGGGCGAGGGAGCACTCGCCGTTGCGCAGGGCCTGCGCGGCCAGGTGCAGGGCGACCAGCGAGGAGGAGCAGGCCGTGTCGACGGTGACCGCCGGGCCCTCCAGCCCGAAGGTGTAGGCGACGCGGCCGGAGACGATGCTGCTGGAGCTGCCCGTGCCGAGGTAGCCCTCGACGCCTTCGGGCACGGCGTGCAGGCGCGCCCCGTAGTCGTGGTACATGACGCCCGCGAAGACGCCCGTACGGGTGCCGCGCACCGAGGACGGGGCGATCCCGGCCCGCTCGAAGACCTCCCAGGTGGTTTCCAGCAGCAGGCGCTGCTGCGGGTCCATGGCGAGGGCCTCGCGCGGCGAGATGCCGAAGAAGGAGGCGTCGAAGTCGGCGGCGTCGTGCAGGAAGCCGCCCTCGCGGGCGTAGGAGGTGCCCGGGTGTTCCGGGTCGGGGTGGTAGAGGGCGTCGGTGTCCCAGCCGCGGTTCTCGGGGAGGCGGGTGATGCCGTCCTCGCCGGCGGTGAGGAGCTGCCACAGGTCCTCGGGGGTGCGGACGTCGCCGGGGTAGCGGCAGCTCATCGCGACGATGGCGATGGGCTCGTCGTCGGCGGCGGCCGTCGTGGGCGCGCTCGCCCCGGCGGCGGCGGCCGCTTCCGCGTCCGGGTCGGTGTCGCCGAACAGTTCGGTGCGCAGGTGACGGGCGAGGACGGTGGGGTCCGGGTAGTCGAAGATCAGGGTGGCGGGCAGGCGCAGGGCGGTGGCGGCGTTCAGCCGGTTGCGCAGTTCGATCGCGGTGAGCGAGTCGAAGCCCAGCTCCTTGAAGGCCCGCCCGGATTCGACGGCGGTGGGACCGGCGTGGCCGAGTACGGCGGCGACCTGCGTACGGACCAGGTCCAGCAGGGCGCGTTCCTGTTCGGCCGCGGACAGCCCGGCCAGCCGGGCCCGGGGTCCCGACCCGTCGCCGGCCGCGGCCGCCGCCGCTTCGGCGGAGCGGCGGGTGACGCCGCGTACGAGCCCGCGCAGCAGCGGGGCGATGGTGCCCGCGGCGGCCTGGGGGCGCAGGGCGTCGGTGTCCACGCGCATCAGGGCCACGGCCGCGTCGTCGAGGGAGACGGCGGTGTCGAAGAGTTCCAGGCCGTCGGCGGCCGTCAGCGGGGGCAGCCCGGCCCGGCGCATGCGGTTGACGTCGGCCGCGTCGAGGGCGCCGGCCATGCCCTCGGCGACGGACCACAGGCCCCAGGCGAGCGCGGAGGCCGGCAGGCCCTGGGCGCGCCGGTGCTGGGCGAGGGCGTCCAGGAAGGTGTTGGCGGCGGCGTAGTTGGCCTGGCCGGGGCCGCCGAAGAGACCGGAGGTGGAGGAGAAGAGCACGAAGGCGGCCAGGTCCGGAGCCAGTTCGCGGGTCAGCTCGTGCAGGTTCCACGCCGCGTCCACCTTGGGGCGCAGGACCGCCGACAACCGGTCGGGGGTCAGCGAGGACAGGACGCCGTCGTCGAGGACGCCGGCGGTGTGGACGACCGCCGTCAGCGGGTGCTCGGCGGGGATCCGCCCGAGCAGTGCGGCGAGGGCGTCCCGGTCGGCCACGTCACAGGCCGCCCAGGTGGCGGTGGCCC
Organism: Streptomyces sp. NPDC102258; assembly: GCF_055584685.1. Classification (NCBI taxonomy): domain Bacteria; kingdom Bacillati; phylum Actinomycetota; class Actinomycetes; order Kitasatosporales; family Streptomycetaceae; genus Streptomyces; species Streptomyces sp. NPDC102258. Next base: position 190,940 of record NZ_JBVJLO010000013.1, on the reverse strand, counting down.
CCGACGCCGCGAGTTCGGCGATCAGTTCGGCCGTGCCGGGCGCGTCGGCGCCGCGCCGGCCGACCAGGAGCAGCCGGCGCACGCCGTGGGCGGTGGCCAGGTGACGGGCGATCAGACCGCCGAGGGCGCCGGTGGCGCCGGTGATCAGTACGGTGCCGTGGGGTCCGAACGCCGGGGCGCGGCCATTGCCGTCCCGGGGCGCGTCGTCGTCCTGGGCGTCCTGGTCGCGGCCGGTTTCGACGCGGGCCAGGCGCGGGACGAGGACGGCGCCGTCGCGCAGGGCGAAGCGTTCCTCCTCGGAGGTGAGCGCGGCGCGCAGGACGGCGGCGTCACCGCTGCCGGGCCCAACATCGACGAGGGCGAACCGGCCGGGGTTCTCCGTCTGCGCGGACCCCAGCAGGCCCCACACGGTGGCCGCGGCGAGGTCGCTCACGTCCTCGTCGGGGGTCGCGGGCACCGCGCCTCGGGTGACGAACACCAGCCGGGCGGTGGCGAACCGCTCGTCGGCGAGCCACGCCCGGGCCAGGGCGAGCGCGTCGTGCGCGGCCTGGTGCACGGTGGCGGCGGACAGCGGGGCGGACGTCGGGGCGAGGTGGACGAACACCTCGTCCGGTACGGGGGCCCCCGCGTCGACGGCGGCGGCCAGTGCCGCCAGGTCGGCGTAGCGGTCGGCGTCCGCCGCGCCCAGGGCCGCGTCCTCGGCCGCCGCGCCGCCGAGGAGGGCGTAGCGCGTGGCGTCCGGGGCGGTGAGGGTCAGCCCGGTGAGCTCGGTCCACTGCCGGCGGAAGACGGACTCGTGGTGGGTGGCACGGGCGGCGCGCAGCTGGTCGGCGCTCACCGGGCGCAGGCCCAGCGACGCGACGACCGCGACGGGGGCGCCGCCGGCGTCGGCGATCTCCAGCCGGACCCCTTCGGCGCCGGCCGGGGTGAGGCGGACGCGCAGCGCGCTCGCACCGCCCGCGTACAGCGACACGCCGCTCCAGGCGAAGGGCAGCCGGCCGCGGCCGTCGTCGGCGCCGATGCCGCCGAGTCCGATGGCGTGCAGGGCCGCGTCGAGGAGCGCGGGGTGCAGGCCGAAGCGGCCTGCCTGGTCTTCGGTGCCCTCGGGCAGGCTGACCTCGGCGTACACCGCGTCGCCCTGCTGCCAGGCCGCGCGCAGGCCGCGGAAGGTGGGGCCGTAGGCGAAGCCGATGGCGTCGAGTGCCTCGTAGCGGCCGTCGAGCGGCACCTCGGCCGCGCCGGCCGGGGGCCAGGCGGTCAGGTCGAAGCCGGCGGCGGTACGGCCGGCTTCGGCGAGGACGCCGGCGGCGTGCCGGGTCCAGGGCTCCTCGGCGGGGACGCCCTCGGCCCGGGAGTGCAGGGCGAAGGGACGGCGGCCCGCCTCGTCGGCGGCGCCGGCCCAGACGCGCAGCTGGACGCCGCCGTGCTCGGGCAGGACCAGGGGGGCTTCGAGGGTGAGCTCTTCGAGGTGGTCGCAGCCCAGCTGGTCGCCGGCGCGGGTGGCGAGTTCCACGAAGGCCGTGCCGGGCAGCAGGACGCTGCCGAGGATGGCGTGGTCGGCGAGCCAGGGGTGGGTGGACAGGGCCAGGCGGCCGGAGAACACCATGCCGTCCGACTCGGGCAGGGCGACACCGGCGCTGAGCAGCGGGTGGGCCGTGTCGTCGAGGCCGATCGCGGTGACGTCGCCGAGGTGGAGGCCGGAGACGGCGGGCCAGTAGCGCTGCCGCTGGAAGGGGTAGGTGGGCAGGTCGACGCGGCGGGCGCCGGTGCCGGAGAAGTACGCCGCCCAGTCGACGGCGACGCCGTGCACGTGGGCCCGGGCGAGGGCGGTGGTGACGGTCCCGGCTTCGGGGCGGCCGCCGCGCAGCACGGGGACGAAGACGGCTTCTTCCGTCACGCAGTCCTGGGCGAGGGCGCTGAGCACGCCGTCCGGGCCCAGTTCGAGGTACGCCGTCACCCCGGCGGCTTCCAGGGCGCGGACGCCGTCGAGGAAGCGGACGCTCTCGCGGACGTGCCGGACCCAGAACTCGGGCGTCGACATCTCGTCGGTGACGAGGGCGCCGGTCAGGTTCGAGACGACCGGGATGCGGGGCGGGGCGAAGGTGAGCCCCGCGACCACCTGGCGGAAGGCGTCGAGCATGCCCTCCATGTGGGGCGAGTGGAAGGCGTGGCTGACGGTGAGGTGCTTGGTCTTGCGGTCCGGGAACGCCACCGTGATCGCGGCCGCCGCGTCGGCGTCACCGGCGATCACGACCGACCGGGGGCCGTTGACGGCGGCGATGCTCACCCGCTCGGTGAGCAGCGGCAGCACCTCGTCCTGCGAAGCCTGGACCGCGATCATCACCCCGCCGGCCGGAAGCGCCTGCATCAACCGGCCCCGGGCCGCAACCAGGGCGCACGCGTCGTCCAGGTCCAGGACCCCGGCGACGTGCGCGGCGGCGATCTCGCCGATCGAGTGCCCGGACAGGAAGTCGGGCCGCACGCCCCACGCTTCGAGCAGCCGGAACAGGGCGACCTCGACCGCGAACAGCGCCGGCTGGGTGTACCGGGTCTCGTCCAGCAGTGCGGCGTCAGTGCCGAAAAGGACGTCCTTCAGCGGCAGTTCGAGGAGCGCGTCCATACGGGCGCAGACGGCGTCCAGCGCGTCCGCGAAGGCCGGGTACGCCGCGTACAGCTCGCGGCCCGTACCGAGGCGCTGGCTGCCCTGCCCGGTGAACAGGAAGGCGGTCTTCCCGCCGGCCGGAGAGCCCTCCAGGAGACCGGCGCCCGGCCGGCCCTCGGCCAGCTCCGCCAGTCCGGCGAGCAGACCCGTACGGTCGGCGGCCACCACGGCGGCGCGGTGCTCGAAGGCGGAGCGGCCGAGGGCCAGGGACAGCGCCAGGTCGGCGGGGTGGGCGCCGGGGTGCCGTTCGGCGTGGGCGAGGAGCCCGCGCGCCTGCTCGCGCAGGGCGGCCTCGGTCCTGGCGGAGAGGATCCACGGCAGCGGCGCGTTGTCCCGTACGCCGCTCGCCGCGGAGGGCTCGGGCGGCTCGGTCTGCGCGGGCGACTCCGTCTGCGGGGCCTGTTCGATGATGGTGTGGGCGTTGGTGCCGCTGATGCCGAACGAGGACACGCCGGCCCGGCGCGGGCGCCCGGTCTCGGGCCACGGCACCGGCTCGGTCAGCAGGGCCACGTCTCCGGCCGTCCAGTCGACGTGCGGGGACGGTTCGTCCACGTGGAGGGTGCGCGGCAGCACTCCGTGCCGCATGGCCAGCACCATCTTCATGACACCGGCGACGCCGGCGGCGGCCTGGGTGTGGCCGAAGTTCGACTTGATCGAGCCGAGCAGCAGGGGCTGCCCGTCGGCGCGCCCCCGGCCGTACGTGGCCAGCAGCGCCTGCGCCTCGATGGGGTCGCCGAGCCGGGTGCCCGTACCGTGCGCCTCGACCGCGTCGACCTCGGCGGCGGACAGGCCGGCGCTGGCGAGCGCCTGGCGGATGACCCGCTGCTGGGAGGGGCCGTTGGGAGCCGTCAGACCGTTGCTGGCACCGTCCTGGTTCACGGCCGAGCCGCGGACCAGGGCGAGGACCGGGTGCCCGTTGCGGCGGGCGTCGGAGAGCCGCTCGACGAGCAGCATGCCGAGGCCCTCGCCCCAGCCGGTGCCGTCCGCGCCGGCCGCGAAGGCCTTGATGCGGCCGTCGGCGGCCAGGCCGCGCTGGCGGCTGAAGTCGATGAAGGAGGCGGGCGTGGACATCACGGTCACGCCGCCCGCGAGGGCCATGGTGCACTCTCCGGCCCGCAGCGCCTGGATCGCCCAGTGCAGGGCGACCAGGGAGGACGAGCACGCCGTGTCGACGGTGACGGCGGGGCCCTCCAGGCCGAGGACGTAGCTGACGCGGCCGGAGACGACGCTCGCCGCGTTGCCGGTGCCGAGGAAGCCCTCGCTGCCGTCGGGGGCGGCGAGGATGACGTCGAGGTAGTCCTGCCCGTTCGTGCCGGTGAAGACGCCGATCCGCTCACCGCGCACGGTGGCGGGGTCGATGCCGGCCCGCTCGAAGGCCTCCCACGAGGTCTCCAGCAGCAGCCGCTGCTGCGGGTCCATGGCGAGGGCCTCGCGCGGCGAGATGCCGAAGAAGGCGGGGTCGAAGGCGGTGGCGTCGGCGAGGAAGCCGCCCTCGCGGACGTAGGTGGTGTTCTCGGTGACGGACTCCGGGTCGTACAGGCCGTCCAGGTCCCAGCCGCGGTCGGCGGGGAAGCCGCCGATGGCGTCCCGGCCGTCGGCGAGCAGCTCCCACAGCTCTTCGGGGGTGCGCACCCCGCCCGGGAAACGGCAGCTCATCGCGACGATGGCGATGGGATCGTCGGCGGCGCCGGCCAAGAGCGCCGAACCGGTGGCGGCGGCCGGATCCGCCGGGGCGGCGCCGAGCAGCTCGTCCTGGAGGAAGGCCGCCAGGGACAGGGAGTTGGGGTAGTCGAAGATCAGGGTGGCGGGCAGGCGCAGACCGGTCCGGGAGGCGAGGAGGTTACGGATCTCCACGGCGGTCAGGGAGTCGAAGCCGAGGTCGCGGAAGGCGATGGCCGGGTCGACGGCGGCGGCCCCCGGGTAGCCGAGGACGGCGGCTATCTGCGTACGGACGAAGTCGAGCGCGAGGGCGTCGCGTTCGGCCGCCGGTGCCTCGGCGAGCTCCGTCGCGAAACTGTCCGCGGGCCCCTGACCAGCGGGGTCGGACGCACCGGACGCGGTGAGGGCGTACGCGGCGTCGGGCAGGTCGGCGATCAGCGGGCAGGGGCGCACGGCGGTGAGGCCGGGCGCCAGGCGCTCCCAGTCGATGTCGGCGACGACGGAGGCGGTCTCGTCCAGGGTGAGCGCCGTGTGCATCGCCGCGAGGGCCAGCTCGGGGGCGAGGGCGGGAAGTCCGGCGGCGCGCAGCCGTTCGGCGACGAGTCCGTCGGCGGCCATGCCGCCCTCGGCCCAGGCGCCCCAGGAGATCACGGTGGCGGGCAGGCCGTCGGCGCGGCGCTGCTCGGCCAGCGCGTCAAGGAAGGCGTTGGCGGCGGCGTAGTTGGCCTGTCCCGCGGCGCCGAAGGCGGCGGCGAGGGAGGAGAAGAGGACGAACGCGGAGAGGTCCAGGTCGCGGGTCAGCTCGTGCAGGACCTGCGCGGCGTGGGCCTTGGGGCGCAGGACGCCCGCCATGCGCCCGGATGTCTGGGCGTCCAGGACGCCGTCGTCCAGCACGCCGGCGGCATGGACGACGGTGGTCAGCGGGAGTTCGGCCGGGACGGCGGCGAGGAGTGCGGCCACCGCGTCGCGGTCGGCCACGTCACAGGCGGCGAAGGTGACGCGGGCGCCCAGCGCGCGCAGCTCGGCGGCGAGCGCGTCGGCGCCCTCGGCGGCGGACCCGCTGCGGCTCACCAGCAGCAGGTGCGCGGCGCCGGTCCGGGCGAGCCAGCGGGCCACGTGCCGGCCGAGCGCGCCGGTCGCCCCGGTGACGAGGGCGGTGCCGGAGGCGGTCCACTCCTCGGCGGGGATCTGCTCCTCGGGGGCGCGGGTCAGCCTGCGGACGAAGATCCCGGTGGAACGTACGGCGAGGTGGTCCTCGGTGCCGAGGCCGCCGAGGACGTCCGCGAGCCGGCCGGCCGCCCGTTCGTCGGGGGTGGCGGGCAGGTCCACGAGGCCGCCCCAGCGGCCCGGCAGTTCGAGGGCGGCGCTGCGGCCGAGACCCCAGACGGGCGCCTGCGCGAGTGCGGTGAGCCGGTCGGAGCGGCCGGTGGACACCGCGCCCTGGGTGGCGGCCCAGAGCGGGGCGTCGACGGCCGCGTCACCCAGCGCCTGGATGAGGGCGAGGGTGGCGGCGAGGCCGGCGGGCAGTGCCGGGTCCTCGGGGTGCGGCCGCTCGTCGAGGGCGAGCAGCGAGAGCACCCCGGCGGGTGCCTCCGCGCCCGCGAGGGCTTCGGTGATGCGGGCGGTGAGGGTGGCGCGGCCGTCGGCCGTCGCGTCGGCCGTCAGGGTGGCGACGGTGACCCCGCGCGCGGTCAGGGCCCGCGCGGCGGCGAGGGCCCAGGGGGCGTCCTCGTACCCGGCGGGCACGACGAGGAGCCAGTGCCCGGCGACCGGGCCGGGCTCGGCAGCGGTGAGCGGCTTCCAGGTGATGCGGTAGCGCCAGCCGCCGACGGTGTCGCGGTCGCGGTGGCGGCGGTGCCAGGCGGAGAGCGCGGGCAGTACGCCGCTGAGCGGCTCGTCGCCGTCGATGCCGAGGGTGTCGGCGAAGGCGGCCAGGTCCTCGCTGTCGACGACCTCCCAGAACGCGGCGTCCATGGTGCCCGGTTCCCGGCCGTCGGCGGGAGCGGTCAGGTCGTTGAAGGGGTCGCGGGGCCAGTACGGCTCGCGCTGGAAGGCGTACGTCGGCAGGTCCACGCGGCGCGCGCCGGTCCCGGCGAACCGGGCGGCCCAGTCCGGGGAGAGGCCGCGTACGTGGGCGCCGGCGACGGCGGCGGCCAGCGAGCGGGCTTCGGGGCGGCCGGTGCGCAGCGCGGGCAGGAACGCGGCGGCGCGGGCACCGGTGGCGCTCTGGCAGTCCTGGCCGAGGCCGGAGAGGACGCCGCCGGGGCCGATCTCCACGTACGCGGTGACGCCGCGGCTCTCCAGCCAGCGGATGCCGTCGAGGAAGCGGACGGCTTCGCGGACGTGGCGGACCCAGAACTCGGGCGCGGTCATCTCGTCCGTCACGAGGGCGCCGGTCAGGTTGGAGACGACCGGGATGCGGGGAGCCGTGTACGTCAGCCCGCGCGCGACCTCGCGGAAGGCGTCGAGCATGCCGTCCATGTGCGGGGAGTGGAAAGCGTGCGAGACGGTGAGGCGCTTTGACTTGCGGTCCGGGAAAGCCGCCACGATGGCGGCCGCCGCGTCCTCGTCACCGGCGATGACCACCGACGACGGCCCGTTCACGGCGGCGATGCTCACGCCGTCGGTGAGCAGCGGCAGGACCTCGTCCTCCGACGCCTGGAGCGCGATCATCACGCCACCGGACGGAAGCTCCTGCATCAGCCGGCCGCGCGCCGCGACCAGCGTGCACGCGTCATCGAGCGAGAACACGCCCGCCACGTGCGCGGCGGCGATCTCACCGATCGAGTGCCCGGAGACGAAGTCCGGCTTCAGACCCCACGACTCGACCAGCCGGTACAGCGCCACCTCGACGGCGAACAGTGCCGGCTGGGCGTACTCCGTACGGTCCAGCAGCGCCGCGTCGGCGCCGAACAGCGCCTCCTTCAGCGGCAGTTCGATACGGGCGCACACCTCGTCCAGCGCGTCCGCGAACACCGGGTAGGTCTCGTACAGTTCGCGCCCCATGCCGAGGCGTTGGCTGCCCTGGCCGGTGAACAGGAACGCCAGCTTGCCTTCCGTGGCCGATCCTTCGACCACATCGGCCGCCGTGCGGCCCTCGGCGAGCGCGGCGAGTCCCGCCAGCAGCTCGTCGCGGCTCTCGGCGACGACCGCCGCGCGGCGGTCGAGGGCGGCCCGGGTGAGGGCCTGCGCGTGCGCGACGTCCAGGACGCGCAGACCGGGGCGGTCCGTGAGGTGGGCGTGCAGCGCGGCGGCCTGAGCGCGCAGCGCGGCCCCGGTCTTGCCGGACAGCACGACCGGCAGCACGGCGGCGGCCCCGGCCGGACCGGCCGCGGCCTCGGCCACCGGCTCCTCGGGAGCCTCTTCGGCGCTCTCCAGGATGACGTGCGCGTTGGTGCCGCTCATGCCGAACGAGGAGACGCCGATCCGGCGGGGCCCCTCGTGCGCCGGCCACGGCCGCGCCTCGGTGAGCAGGGACACCTCGCCCGCCGACCAGTCGACGTGCGGGGTCGGTTCGTCCAGGTGCAGGGTCCGCGCCAGCACGCCGTTGCGCATCGCCATGACGCTCTTGATGACACCGGCGACACCGGCGGCGGCCTGCGCGTGACCGATGTTGGTCTTGAGGGAGCCCAGCCACAGCGGCCGTCCGTCGGGGCGGTCCTGACCGTAGGTGGCGATGATCGCCTGCGCCTCGATCGGGTCGCCGAGGCCGGTTCCGGTGCCGTGCGCCTCGACGGCGTCCACCTGGTCGGGCGTGAGCCGGGCGTTGGACAGCGCCTGGAGGATGACGCGCTGCTGCGAGGGGCCGTTGGGGGCGGTCAGACCGTTGGAGGCGCCGTCCTGGTTCACCGCGGTGCCGCGGACCACGGCGAGGACGGGGTGGCCCTTGCGGCGGGCGTCGGAGAGCCGCTCCACGAGCAGGACGCCGACGCCCTCGGCGAGGCTGAAGCCGTCGGCGTCGGGCGAGAACGCCTTGCAGCGGCCGTCGGTGGCGAGGCCGCGCTGCTTGCTGTAGTCGATGAAGGTGCCCGGCGCGGCCATCAGGGTGGCACCGCCGGCCAGGGCCATCGAGCACTCGCCGTTGCGCAGGGCCTGCACGGCCAGGTGCAGCGCGACGAGGGACGACGAACAGGCGGTGTCGACGGTGAGGGCCGGGCCTTCGAGGCCGAACGTGTACGACAGGCGGCCGGACGCCACGCTCGCCGCGTTTCCGGTCCCGAGGTAGCCCTCGACGTTCTCGGAGGAACTGAGCAGCGCCGTCAGGTAGTCGTGGTTGCTGGTGCCGACGAACACGCCGACCTGCTTGCCCCGTACGGAGGTCGGGTCGATGCCCGCGCGCTCGAAGGCCTCCCACGAGGTTTCCAGCAGGAGCCGCTGCTGCGGGTCCATGGCGAGGGCCTCGCGCGGCGAGATCCCGAAGAGCGAGGGGTCGAACCGCGCGATGTCCCGGACGAAGCCGCCCTGGTCGGCGTAACTGGTGCCGGGGTGCTCGGGATCGGGGTGGTAGACGGTGTCCATGTCCCAGCCGCGCTCGACGGGGAACCCGGTGATGGCGTCGACGCCGTCGGCGACCAGCTGCCACAGCTCCTCCGGGGAGGTGGCGCCTCCCGGGTAGCGGCAGCCCATCCCCACGATGGCCACGGGGTCCTGGTTCTTCGCCTCGACGTCCCGAAGCCGCTGACGCGTCTGGTGCAGGTCCGCCGTCACCAGCTTCAGGTAGTCCCGCAGCGTCTCTTCATTCGCCATTTAACGCAACCACCCATTTGCAGCAGACGGCATCGGAAAACTGTGTACAGACCCGAGAATCGACATCGGAAATGCGAGCGCTCCGCTCTCCGCGAAGCTACTGCTCGATCGCAGGCTATTTCTCGCCCATCTGTCCTACAACCCCTAACTGCCCCCTACGCACCCCTGGGGCAGGGGAATGCGTAGGGGGCAGTGATTCCCCGGTCAATTACCCGGGGAGCTGGATATCTTCACCGATAAATCGGCGGCCCGTCAATAACGCCCGAGGCCTTTGTTGATAAAGGCGAACAGCTCCTCGTCGCTGGCGTCCTGGAGCTGCTCCACCGCGTCGATGCCGGAGTCCGCGCCGTCCGCCGCGTCCCCCGCCGGTCCGGCGGGCGCGGCGCCGTCGGTGCCGGCCGGGCCGGCCGGCCGCGCCGCCGGGTCCTCGCTCTCGTTCCACTTCGCCAGCAGCGACTGGAGCCGCATCGTCACCCGGGCCCGTACGACGTTGTCGCCGGTGCCCTGTTCGAGTACGGATTCCAGCCGGTCGAGCTCCTCCAGCAGCGGCGCCCCGCCCGCCACCGCGTCCGGCACGATCTCGGCGCGCAGGTACGCGGCGACGGCCGCCGGGGTGGGCTGGTCGAAGACCAGGCTGGCCGGCAGCTTGAGCCCGCTCACCGCGCCGAGGCGGTTGCGCAGCTCGACGGAGGTGAGGGAGTCGAAGCCCAGCTCCTTGAAGGCCCGGCCGGCTTCGACGGCCGTGAGGTCGGCGTGCCCGAGGACGGCGGCGACGGCCGTGCGCACCAGGTCCAGCAGCAGCCGTTCCTGCTCGACCTCGGGCAGTCCGGCGAGCTGCCGGGTCAGCGGCACTCCCCCGGTGAGGTCCTCGGCCGACTCCCGTTCGGCGCTCTCGATGACGCGCCGCGCCTCGGGGAGCTCCAGCAGCAGCGGTCGGGCCCGGTCGGCGGTGAAGGCGAGGGTGAACCGCTTCCAGTCCATGTCGACCACGGTGAGGGTGGTCTCGTCCCGGTCCAGGGCGTGCCGCAGGGAGGTCAGGGTCCGCTCGGGCGACATGGCGAGGATGCCGTGACGGCGCATGCGGTCGCCCGCCGCGCTGTCGTCCCCGTCCGCGCTGCCCCAGGGGCCCCAGGCGAGGGAGGTGGCCGGCAGGCCCTCGGCCCGGCGGTATTCGGCGAAGGCGTCGAGGAAGGCGTTGCCCGGTGCCTGGTTGCCCTGGCCGGGGGCGCCGAAGGTCGCGGCGAAGGAGGAGAAGAGGACGAACGCGGACAGGTCGAGGTCGCGCGTCAGCTCGTGCAGGTTCCGCGTCCCGTCCACCTTGACCCGCAGCACCCCGGCCACCTGGTCGGGGGTCAGCGTCTCGATGACCCCGTCGTCCAGGACGGCCGCCGTGTGCACGACGGCCGTGAGCGGCTGGTCGGCGGGGACGGCCGCGATCAGGGCGGCGAGGGCGTCGCGGTCGCTGACGTCACAGGCGGCCAGGGTGACCCGGGCGCCGAGCGCGGTCAGCTCCTCGCGCAGTCCGGCGGCGCCGGGCGCGTCGGCGCCGCGACGGCTGGTCAGGACCAGGTGCTCGGCGCCGTTCTGGGCGAGCCACCGGGCGACGTGTGCGCCGAGGGCGCCCGTACCGCCGGTGACCAGCGTGGTGCCGGCCGGGCGCCAGTCGCGCACGGCCGGGGTGTCGGCCAGCCGCGCCCGCACGAGACGACGTACGAACAGCCCCGACGACCGCACCGCGACCTGATCCTCGGCCCCGTCACCGGCCAGCACCCCGACGAGCCGCTCGAGCGAGCGGGCGTCCGGCTCGGCGGGCAGGTCGACCAGACCACCCCAGCGGCCCCCCTGCTCCATGGAGGCGACGCGGCCGAGGCCCCAGAGGAGCGCCTGCTCCGGGTCCTCGACCCGGTCGGCCCGCCCGGCGGCGACCGCGCCCCGGGTCACGCACCACAGCGGCGCGGCCACGCCCGCGTCGCCGAGGGCCTGGGACAGCGCCAGTCCGGCGGCGAACGCCCCCGCACCACCGAGGGCGAGCAGGGAGAGGACCCCGGCCGGGTCGGTGGCCCCGTCCGTGGCCGCCTCCAGCACGGCGGCGAGCGCGTCACGGTGGGCGGCGTCGGCGGTCACGGTGGCCGTACGGACCTGCGCACCCCGCTCGCCGAGCGCCCGCAGCACGGTGGCGGCCGTATCCGCCGCCGGGCCGGTCAGGGCTTCCGGGACCACGACCAGCCAGGGCCCCGATGCCCGCGCCGGCTCGGCGTCGGCGAGCGGCTTCCAGGTGACCCGGTAGCGCCACCCGTCGACGGTGGACTCCTCACGGCTCTGCCGCCGGTAGGACGACAGGGCGGGCAGCAGCGCCGTCAGCGGCTCGGCGTCCTCCAGGTGCAGTTCAGCGCTCAGCCCGGCCAGGTCCTCGCGCTCCACGGCCTCCCAGAAACGGGCATCGAGCGCACTCCCGGCCGACGGCGCCTCCGGATCGACCGGGGCCGGCTCGGGCCAGTACCGCTGCGACCGGAACGCGTACGTCGGCAGGTCGACGCGCTGGGCGCCGGTCCCGGCGAAGACGGACTCCCAGTCCACCGTCACACCGCGTACGTAGGCCTCGCCCAGGGAGAGCCAGAAACGCTCCAGCCCGCCTTCGCCCCGGCGCAGGGACCCGAGGATGGCGGCCTCACGGCCCGCGTCCTCCACGGTCTCCTGAAGACCGACCGTGAGGACCGGATGCGGGCTGGACTCGATGAACACACCGAAGCCCTGGTCGAGCAGGGTCCGGGTGGCCCGCTCCAGCTCCACGGTCTGACGGAGGTTGCGGAACCAGTAACCGGCATCCAGCTCGGGTCCGTTCACCCACTCGCCGGTGACGGTGGACAGGAAGGGAACCTCCGCGTCGCGCGGCACGATCGGGGCCAGCAGCGCGTCGAGTTCCTCGCGCAGCAGCTCCACCTGTGCGGAGTGCGAGGCGTAGTCCACCGCGATCCGCTTAGCCCGCGTCCCGTCCGCCTCACACGCGGCCATGAACTCGTCCACCGCCTCCGCCGCGCCCGAAATCACCACAGACGACGGGCCGTTCACGGCGGCGACCGAAATCCGCTCCTCACCCCACGGCGCGATCCGCTCCCGCACCTCAGCGGCCGGAAGCGGCACCGACACCATCCCGCCCAGCCCCGCCAGCACCCGGCCAATGGCCTGACTGCGCAACGCCACCACCCGAGCCGCATCCTCCAGCGACAGGATCCCCGCCACACACGCGGCCGCGATCTCGCCCTGCGAGTGACCGATCACCGCACCCGGGCGGACACCCGCCCCACGCCACACCTCGGCCAGCGACACCATCACCGCGAACAGCGCCGGCTGGACCACATCCACCCGGTCGAGGGAAGGCGCGCCGTCGACGCCCCGGAGCACGTCCACCAACGACCAGTCGGTGAACGGCTCCAGCGCCTTCGCGCACTCCTCGATCCGCGTGGCGAAGGCAGCGGACGATTCGAGCAGGCCCGCCGCCATCCCCACCCACTGCGAACCCTGACCCGGGAACACGAACACGGTCTTCCCACCGACCACCGACCCGGACACCACACCAGCCGCCAGACCACCCGAGGCCACCGCAGCCACACCCGCGGCATGGTCACCCAGCACGACCGCCCGGTGATCCAGGGCTGCCCGCGAAGACGCCAACGACCAGCCCACGTCCACCGGATCCAGCTCCGCCAGACCCGGCACACCCGCCAACCGCTCCGCCTGCGCCCGCAGAGCCGCCGCACTCTTACCGGACAGCACCCACGGCACCACCGGCATACCCGAGCGCGCCCCACCCTCCGAGGCCTCGGCCGCCTCCGGCGCCTGCTCCACGATCACGTGCGCGTTCGTCCCGCTGAACCCGAACGACGACACCCCCGCACGACGCGGCCGGTCGGTCTCGGGCCATGTGGTCCGCTCCGTGAGCAGCGCGACCGCGCCCGACTCCCAGTCCACGTGCGGCGACGGCTCGTCCACGTGCAGGGTCTGCGGGAGCACCCCGTGGCGCATCGCCATCACCATCTTGATCACACCCGCCACACCGGCGGCCGCCTGCGTGTGCCCGATGTTCGACTTCACCGACCCCAGGAGCAGCGGCTGCCCCTCCGGCCGGTCCTGCCCGTACGTCGCCAGCAGGGCCTGGGCCTCGATCGGGTCGCCGAGGGAGGTGCCCGTACCGTGGGCCTCGACCACGTCGACCTGGTCGGTCGAGAGCCGGGCGTTGGCGAGGGCCTGGCGGATGACGCGCTGCTGGGACGGGCCGTTCGGGGCCGTCAGACCGTTGCTCGCGCCGTCCTGGTTGATCGCCGAGCCGCGGACGACGGCCAGTACGGGGCGCCCGTGCTTCCGCGCGTCGGAGAGCCGCTCCAGGAGCAGGACGCCGACGCCCTCCGCCGGGCCGAAGCCGTCGGCGCCGGCCGCGAAGGCCTTGCAGCGGCCGTCGGTGGACAGGCCGCGCTGCTTGCTGAACTCCACGAAGAGGCCGGGCGTGGACATCACGTGGACGCCGCCGGCCACGGCCAGCGCGCACTCTCCCGCCCGCAGCGCCTGGACGGCGAGGTGCAGGGCGACGAGCGACGCCGAGCAGGCCGTGTCCACGGTGACGGCGGGGCCTTCGAGGCCGAAGGTGTACGAGAGGCGCCCGGACAGCACGCTGGAGGCGTTGCCGGTGCCGAGGTGGCCGGCGTAATCCTCGGCCGCTTCGAGCAGCGGGGTGAGGTAGTCGGAGCCGTTCATGCCGACGAAGACCCCGCACTGGCTGCCGCGCAGGGCGTGCGGGTCGATGCCGGCCCGCTCGAACGCCTCCCACGAGGTCTCCAGCAGCAGCCGCTGCTGCGGGTCCATCGCCATGGCCTCGCGCGGGGAGATCCCGAAGAAGTCGGCGTCGAACGCGGCGGCGCCGGTGAGGAAGCCGCCCTCGCGGGTGGTCGAGGTGCCCTGGTCGTCGGGATCGTCCGAGAAGAGGTGGTCCAGGTCCCAGCCCCGGTCCGCGGGGAATTCGGTGAGGGCGTCGCCGCCGGCGGCCAGCAGGTCCCAGAGTTCTTCGGGCGTGCGCACGCCTCCGGGGAACCGGCAGCTCATGGCCGTGATGGCGATGGGCTCGTGGGCCTGGCTCTCGATGTCCCGCAGACGTCCGTACGCCTCGTCGAGATCCGTCGTGACCTTCTTGAGGTATTCGCGGAGTTTTGCTTCGTTCGCCACTGGCGCTTCACCTGTTCGCGTGATCGAGACCGTGGTGGGGACGGGCTCAAGGGAATTCATGGGAGTTCAGGGGAATCCGAGGATAGGGAGGAATTCCGCGCACCCCCGGGCCGTGCCGCCGGAACAGGGGTTCCGGCGGCACGGCCTGGGGGTGGTTGGGGTTCAGCCCTGGCCGAACTTCTTGTCGATGAGGGCGAACAGCTCGTCGTCGCTGGCGTCCTCGATCTCTCCGGCCGCCGTGTCGTCGTCCGGTGTACGGGCGTCGTTCCACTGGGCCAGGAGGGTCTGGAGGCGTACGGCGACCCGTGCGTGGGCCGCGTCGTCGTCCGCCGCCGCCGCCAGTTCCGCCGGGTCCAGCGAGGAGAAGGTGCTCTCCAGGCGGTCGAGTTCCTCCAGGACGGACAGCTTCCGTCCGCCCGTGCCCTCGGGGGCGAGCTCGCTCAGCAGGTGCCGGGCGAGCGCGGCCGGGTTCGGGTAGTCGTAGACCAGGGTGGCGGGCAGCCGCAGCCCGGCGGCCGCGCCGAGCCGGTTGCGCAGCTCGACGGCCGTGAGCGAGCCGAAGCCCAGCTCCTTGAACGCCTGCTCCACCCCGACGTGTTCCGCCGACTTGTACCCGAGTACGGCGGCCACCTGCCCGCGCACCAGGTCCAGTACGGTCCGCTCCCGCTCGGCGGGTGACAGCCCGGCCAGTCGCCGCGCCGGGCTCTGTTCGTCCGCCCCGGCGGCCGCGGCCTGCGCCGGGTTCGCACCGGCCGGCACCGCCGTCCGGTTGCGCGCCCGGACCGGGGTGCGGACCAGGCCGCGGAACATCGGCAGGAGGCCGCCGTCCGCCGCCCGGGCCCGCAGGGCCGGCAGGTCGACGGCGACCGGCAGCAGGACCGGCTCGTCGTCCGCCGCCGCGAGGGCGGCGTCGAAGAGGGCCAGGCCCTCCGCCGCCGACAGCGGCACGACACCACCGCGAGCGGCGCGGGCCCGCTCGGCCCCGGTGAGCCGGCCCGCCATACCGCGTTCCTCGGCCCACATGCCCCACACGAGGGACAGCGCGCTGAGGCCACGGGCCCGGCGGTGCCGGGCGAGGGCGTCGAGGAAGACGTTCGCCGCGCCGTAGTTGGCCTGGCCGGCGCCGCCGAGGGTACCGGCGGCGGCGGAGAAGAGGACGAAGGCCGACAGGTCGAGGTGGCGGGTCAGCTCGTGCAGGTGCAGGGCCCCGTCGACCTTGGGCCGCAGGACCCGGTCCACCCGTTCCGGGGTGAGCAGGTCCACGACCCCGTCGTCCAGGACCGCCGCCGTGTGGACGACCGCCGTCAGCGGCCGCTCGGCCGGTACGGAACCCAGCAGCGCGGCCAGCGCGTCCCGGTCGGCAACGTCGCACGCCGCCCAGGTCACCTCGGCTCCCGCCGCGACCAGATCGGCGGTGAGTCCCGCCGCCGCGTCGGTGTCGCCGCCCCTGCGGCCGGTGAGCAGCAGGTGCCGCACCCCGTGTTCGGCGACCAGGTGGCGGGCGAGGAGCCCGGCCAGTCCGCCGCCGGCCCCGGTGACCAGGACCGTACCGCTCGTGTCGATGCGGCTCAGGTCGCCGTCACCGGCCGGCGCGCCCAGCCGTGCCAGCCGCGGCGCGTACAACGTGCCCGCCCGCACGGCCAGTTCGTGCTCGTCGGAGGCGAGGGCGCCCGCGAGGGCCCGGGCGGAGGCGTCCGTGCCGTCGAGGTCGACGAGCACGAACCGGCCGGGGTGCTCGGTCCGCGCGGCCCGCACCAGACCCCACACCGGGGTGTGGGCGAGGTCGGCCGCCTCGGTGTCCGTGTGCGCGGCGACCGCACCGCGCGTGACGACGGCGAGACGCGCACCCGCGAAGCGGCCGTCGCCCAGCCAGTCCTGTACGGCGGCGAGCGCCCGGTGCGTGACCTCGCGGGCCTCGTGCGCCACGGCGTCGAGGACCGTACGGCCTTCGGCCGCCATGAACGGCACGACCACGGTGTCCGGCATCGCCTGCCGCCCGGCGGTGACGGCCTCGTCCAGCGCGGCGAGGTCGTCGTACGCGGCCACGGGCACTCCCGCGCCACCGAGGGCGGCGGTCAGACCCGCCCGGGCGTCGGCGTCACCGACGACGACGTGGGTCGCGGCGATCGTCCCGGCCGGGACGGTCGTCCGTATCCAGTCGAGGCGGAACAGCGAGTCGTACGCCCCGTCCCCGGCGGTCACCGCGAACGGCTCGGTGTCGAGCCGCCGGGTCACCAGTTGCTCGACGGTCGCGACGGTCGCACCCTGGTCGTCGGCCAGTTCGACGGTCACGGTGCCCGCGCCGTCGGAGGTGACGGACAGCCGCAGCGACTCCGCTCCGGCCGCGTGCAGCCGTACCCCGCGCCAGATGTGGGGCTCCCGGACCGTGGCGTCACCGGCTGCGCCGGGCGTCACCGCCAGCGCCTGCACCGCCGCGTCGAGGAGAGCGGGGTGCAGGGCGAACCCGGCCGCCGAGGACCGCAGTTCGTCGGAGAGACGGGCCTGCGCGAAGACCTCGTCGCCGCGCAGCCAGGCCCGGGTGAGGGACCTGAGCGCCGTGCCGTGGTGGAGCCCGGCGACCGCCAGGCGGTCGTACACCTCCTCCACCGGCACCTCGTCGGCGCCGGCGGGCGGCCAGACTCCGGTGTCACCGGTGTGGGTGACGTCGGTCCCGGCCTCCGTGCCGGCCGCGGTGAGGTATCCGGTGGCGTGGCGGGACCAGGCCCCGCCGTTCGCCACGTCGCCGTCGGCCGCCTCGGGGCGGCTGTGCACCTGTACGGCCCGGCGTCCGGTCTCGTCCGCCCCGCCCACAGTGAGGCGGAGCTGTACGCCACCGTCCTCCGGGAGTACGAGCGGTGCTTCGTTGGTCAGCTCCTCCAGGTGGCCGCAGCCGGCTTCCTCGCCGGCCCGCAGGGCGAGCTCGACGAAGGCCGCACCGGGCACGACCACGGAGTCGGCGATGACGTGGTCGGCCAGCCAGGGGTGGGTACGGCGGGACAGCCGGCCGGTGAACAGGAACCCGCCCGTGTCCGGCAGTTCAACGGCCGCGCCGAGCAGGGGGTGCCCGGCCGACTCGATGCCGAGCGACAGGGCGTCCTCGGACGGGGCGAAGGAGTCGACCCAGTAGCGCTCGCGCTGGAAGGCGTACGTGGGCAGGTCGACCCGGCGGGCGCCGGTACCGGCGAAGTACGCCGCCCAGTCGACGTCCACACCCTGGACGTGGGCCCGGGCAAGGGCGGTGACCAGCGTCTCCGCCTCATCCCGGCCCTTGCGGAGCAGCGGCGCGAAGGCGTCGGTGTCGTTGGTGAGGCAGTCCTGGGCGAGGGCGGACAGGATCCCGTCCGGGCCCAGCTCGACGTACGTGGTCACTCCGGCGGCCTCCAGGGCGCGGATGCCATCGAGGAAGCGGACGGCTTCGCGGACGTGGCGGACCCAGAAGTCCGCCGAGCCCATCTCGTCGGAGACGAGGGCCCCGGTGAGGTTGGAGACGACCGGGATGCGCGGGGTGTCGTATGTGATGCCCTCGGCCACCTTGCGGAAGTGAGCCAGCATCCCGTCCATGTGCGGCGAGTGGAACGCGTGCGAAACGGTCAGCCGCTTCGACTTGCGGTCGGCGAAGGCCTCAACGACCTTGACCACCGCATCCTCATCACCCGCGACCACCACCGACTGCGGACCGTTGACGGCCGCGATGCTCACCCGGTCGTTCAACAGCGGCAGCACCTCGTCTTCCGAGGCCTGCACCGCGATCATGGCCCCGCCGGACGGCAACGCCTGCATCAGCCGGCCCCGCGCGGCAACCAGCGTGCACGCGTCCTCCAGGGAGAACACTCCGGCGACATGTGCCGCCGCGATCTCACCGATGGAGTGCCCGGAGAGGAAATCAGGCCGCACACCCCACGACTCCAGCAGCCGGAACAGCGCCACCTCCACCGCGAACAACGCCGGCTGCGTGAACTCCGTACGGTCCAGCAGATCACCATCCGTACCGAACAGGACATCCCGCAACGGCAGTTCCAGATCGAACCGCGCACACACCGCGTCCAGCGCATCCGCGAACACCGGGAAGGCCTCGTACAGCTCACGCCCCATCCCGAGGCGCTGGCTCCCCTGCCCCGTGAACAGGAACGCCACCTGCTGCTCGGTGGCCGCCACGCCCTGTGTCAGCGCGGCGACGGAGTCGCCCGCCGCGAGCGCGGTCAGCGCCTCGCGGTACTCCTCCCCCGTCCCCGCGACGATCACGGCGCGGTGGTCGAGCAGGGCCCGGCCGGTCGCGAGCGAGTGACCGACGTCCTCGGGCCGCTCGTCACCGAGGTGGGCGAGGAGCCGGGCGGCCTGCTCGCGCAGGGCGGCCCGGGTCCGGCCGGACAGGATCCACGGCCGGATGCCGCCCACGGGAGCCTCGGCCACGGCCTCTGCCGGCTCGGGGATCTCGGGGGCCTGCTCCAGGATGGTGTGCGCGTTCGTACCGCTCACACCGAACGAGGACACGCCGGCCCGGCGCGGACGGCCGGTCTCCGGCCAGGCCCGCCGCTCGGTCAGGATCTCGATGTCGCCCGCCGTCCAGTCGACGTGCGGGGTCGGCTCGTCCACGTGCAGGGTCTGCGGAAGCTCCCCGTGGCGCATCGCCATCACCATCTTGATCACACCCGCCACACCGGCAGCGGCCTGCGTGTGCCCGATGTTCGACTTGATCGAGCCGAGCAGCAGCGGCCGGCCCTCCGGACGCTCCTGCCCGTACGTGGCCAGCAACGCCTGCGCCTCGATCGGGTCACCCAGCCGGGTGCCCGTACCGTGCGCCTCCACCACATCCACATCAGCCGCCGACAGACCCGCGCCGGCGAGCGCCGCACGGATCACCCGCTGCTGCGACGGACCGTTCGGAGCCGTCAGACCATTACTCGCACCATCCTGATTGACTGCGGAACCGCGCACCACCGCGAGGACCGGGTGGCCGTTGCGACGGGCATCCGACAGCCGCTCCACGAGCAGCATGCCGACGCCCTCACCCCAGCCCGTACCGTCCGCACCCGCCGCGAACGCCTTGATCCGGCCGTCCGCGGCGAGGCCGCCCTGCCGGGCGAACTCGACGAACGCGCCCGGCGTCGACATGACGGTGACACCGCCGGCCAGGGCGATCGAGCACTCGCCGCTGCGGAGCGCCTGCACGGCGAGGTGCAGGGCCACGAGCGACGCCGAGCAGGCGGTGTCGACGGTGACCGCCGGGCCTTCGAGCCCGAACACGTACGACAGACGCCCGGACACGACGCTCGCGGAGTTGCCGGTGCTCATGAAGCCGTCGCCGCCGTCGGCGGAGTTCAGCACGAGCGAGAGGTAGTCCTGCCCGTTGGTCCCGACGAACACACCGGCCTGGCTGCCGCGCATCGACGCCGGGTCGATCCCGGCCCGCTCGAACGCCTCCCACGAGGTCTCCAGCAGCAGCCGCTGCTGCGGGTCCATGGCGACGGCCTCGCGCGGCGAGATCCCGAAGAAGCCGGGGTCGAACTGCGCGACATCGTAGAGGAACCCGCCTTCGCGGGCGTACGCCGCCTCCTGCGCGGAGCGCGGCCCGAACAGTTCCTCGGCGTCCCAGCCGCGGTCGGCCGGGAACTCGCCGATCGCGTCCCCGCCGGCGGCCAGCAGCCGCCACAGGTCCTCGGGGGTCCGCACGCCGCCCGGGAAGCGGCAGCTCATGGCGACGATCGCGATGGGATCCTCGTCGTCGACCGCGGCCCGGCCCATCGGAGCCGCGACGGCCTCCTCGGCACCGGTGCCCAGCAGTTCGCCGCGCAGGTGCTCCGCCAGGTCGGCGGAGGTCGGGTAGTCGTAGATCAACGTGGCCGGGAGCTTCAGTCCGGTGGTGGCGCCCAGGCGGTTGCGCAGTTCGACGGCGGTCAGCGAGTCGAAGCCGAGTTCCTTGAACGCCCGCCCCGCGCCGACGCTTTCGACGCCGGTGTGGCCGAGGACGGCGGCGACCTCCTTGCGGACGAGGTCGAGCAGCAGCCGGTCGCGTTCGGCGGCGGAGAGGCCCGCCAGCCGGCCCGCGAGGGAGTCGCGGCCGTCGGCGGCCGTACCGTCTGCGGCGCCGCCGCGTACGGCGAGGACGCTGCGGGCCTCGGGCAGGTCGGCGAGGAGGTTGCCGCCGCGCACGGCTGTGAAGCCGGGCGCGAACCGGTCCCAGTCGACGTCCACGACCGCGACGACCGGGTCGTTCGCGTCGAGGGCGCGGTGGAGGGCGCCGATGGCCGACGCGGCCGCCATGGGCGGCACGCCGCCCTGGCGCATCCGGGCCTCCAGCGCCCCGTCGGCGGCCATGCCGCCCTCGGCCCACGGGCCCCAGGCGATCGAGGTGGCGGCGAGCCCGGCGGCCCGCCGCTGCTCGGCCAGGGCGTCCAGATAGGCGTTGGCGGCGGCGTAGTTGGCCTGCCCCGCCGTGCCCCAGGTGCCCGTCACGGACGAGAACAGCACGAAGGCGGAGAGCTCGATGCCCAGTTCGCCGGTCAGCTCGTGCAGGTTGCGGGCCGAGACGGCCTTGGCCCGCAGCACGCCCGCGAACCGCTCGGGCGTCAAGGCGTCCAGCACACCGTCGTCCAGCACACCGGCGGTGTGCACGACGGCCGTCAGCACCTCCGCCTCGGCAGCGAGGAGCGTACGCAGCGCATCCCGGTCGGCGGCGTCACACGCCACCACCGACACCTCCACACCCAGCTCGCCAAGCTCCGCCGCCAGCTCGGCGGCACCCGGCGCGTCCGCACCACGGCGGCTGGTCAGCACCAGCCGCTCGGCGCCCGCACCGGCCAGCCAGCGGGCGACGTGGGCGCCGAGGGCGCCCGTCCCGCCGGTCACCAGCACCGTCCCGGACGGCGTCCACGCACCAGCACCACCAGCGGCGGCACGCACCAGCCGGCGCCCGAAGACACCGGACGACCGCACCGCGACCTGGTCCTCACCGGCGAGACCACCGGCGAGTACGGCGACCAGCCGGCCAAAGGCCCGCTCGTCGCACACCTCGGGCAGGTCCACCAGACCGCCCCAGCGCTGCGGAACCTCCAGAGCGGCGACCCGGCCCAGACCCCAGACCTGCGCCTGGACGGCAGACACCAGGAGGTCGGAGCGACCGACGCTGACCGCACCCCGGGTCAGGCACCACAGCGGCGCCTCCACATCGGCGTCGCCCATCGCCTGCACGAGGGCGGCCGTGGACACCACCTCGGCATCCTCCGCCAGCGCCAGCAGCGACACCACACCGGCCACGGGCCCGGTCTGGGCTCCAGCTTCGGCTTCGGCATCGGCTTCGGCCAGCAGACCGGCCAGGGCCTCCCGGCCCGCACCCGCCTCCACCGCCACCCGGCGCACCTGGGCGCCACGGGCGGCCAGGGCCTCCACCACGGCCAAGTCGTCGGCACCACCGGCAGGCGTCACCACCAGCCACGTACCGGACAGCGCGGCACCGGCCGCGGAGTCCGCCAGTGGCTTCCACGTCACCCGGTAGCGCCAGGCGTCGAGGGGCGTACGGGTCCCCGGCTCGGCACGGCGGACGAGTGCCGTCTCCGGCCAGTACCGGCTGCGCTGGAAGGCGTACGTCGGCAGGTCGACGCGTACGGCCCCGGTCCCGTAGACCGCCCGCCAGTCGAGGGAGATCCCTCGGACGTGGCTCCGGGCCAGGGCGGTCATCGCCGCCTCGGCCTCGGGACGGCCCTTGCGGAGGAGGGGCACGAAGGCCACCCCGTCCCGCTCGGAGCACCCCTGCCCGAGGGCGGAGAGGACCCCGTCGGGACCGAGTTCCAGATACGTCGTGACGCCCGCCGCCTCCAGGGCGCGGATGCCGTCCAGGAATCGCACGGCCTCGCGGACGTGGCGGACCCAGAAGTCCGCCGCGCCCATCTCGTCGGTGACCAGGGCGCCGGTCAGGTTCGACACGACCGGGATCCGCGGGGCGGCGAAGGTGAGCCCCTCCACCACCTGGCGGAAGTCGCCCAGCATCCCGTCCATGTGCGGCGAGTGGAACGCGTGCGAGACGGTCAGCCGCTTCGACTTCCGGTCCGGGAAGGCGGCGGCGATGGCGAGAGCCGCATCCTCGTCCCCGGCCACCACCACCGAACGCGGACCGTTGACCGCAGCGATGCTCACCCGCTCCGTCAGCAGCGGCAGGACCTCGTCCTCCGACGCCTGGAGCGCGATCATCACACCACCGGCCGGAAGCGCCTGCATCAGCCGGCCGCGCGCGGCGACCAGCACACAGGCATCGTCCAGGGACAGCACACCCGCCACATGGGCGGCGGCGATCTCACCGATCGAATGCCCGGCCACGAAGTCCGGCCGCACACCCCAGCTCTCCACGAGCCGGAACAGCGCCACCTCCACCGCGAACAACGCCGGCTGCGTGAACTCCGTACGGTCCAGCAGATCACCATCCGTACCGAACAGGACATCCCGCAGCGGCAGTTCCAGCCGCGCACACACCGCGTCCAGCGCGTCCGCGAACACCGGGAAGGCCTCGTACAGCTCACGCCCCATCCCGAGGCGCTGGCTCCCCTGCCCGGTGAACAGGAAGGCGACCTTGCCGCCGACCGGCGAGCCCGTCACCAGGCCCGCCGCCGAACCGCCCTCCGCCAGAGCGGCGAGGGCGGACAGCAGGCCGTCACGGTCTGCGGCCACGACCGCCGCGCGCTGCTCGAACGCCGAGCGGCCGGTGGCGAGGGTGGCGCCGACGTCGGCCGGGCGCAGCCCGGGGTCGGCGAGCAGGCGTGCGCGAAGGCCCTCGGCCTGGGCGCGGAGCCCCGCCTCGCTCTTCGCGGAGACCACCAGGGGCAGGGGCGCGTGCCCCGGCTCCTCGGAGCCCGCCCCCGTGGGTTCGGTGTCCGGGGCCTGTTCGATGATCGTGTGTGCGTTGGTGCCGCTGAAGCCGAACGAGGAGATGCCGGCCCGGCGTGGACGGCCGGTCCGCGGCCACTCCCGCCGCTCGGTGAGCAACTCGATGTCGCCCGCCTCCCAGTCGACCTGGGGGGACGGCCGGTCGATGTGCAGGCTCTCGGGCAGCTGCCCGTGCCGCATCGCCATGACCATCTTGATCACACCGGCGACACCGGCGGCGGCCTGCGTGTGCCCGATGCTGGACTTGACCGAACCGAGCAGCAGCGGCTGCCCCTCCGGTCGTTCCTGTCCGTAGGTGGCCAGGAGCGCCTGGGCCTCGATCGGGTCGCCGAGCGTCGTACCGGTGCCGTGCGCCTCGACCGCGTCCACGTCAGCGGCGGAGAGTCCGGCGCTGGCGAGGGCGGCGCGGATGACGCGCTGCTGGGACGGCCCGTTGGGGGCCGTCAGACCGTTGCTCGCACCGTCCTGGTTGACCGCCGAGCCGCGCACCACCGCGAGGACCGGGTGGCCGTTGCGGCGGGCGTCCGAGAGCCGCTCCACCAGGAGCATGCCGACGCCCTCGCCCCAGCCCGTACCGTCCGCACCCGCCGCGAACGCCTTGATGCGGCCGTCGGCGGCCAGACCGCGCTGGCGGCTGAACTCGATGAAGGTGCCGGGCGTCGACATGACGGTGACGCCACCGGCCAGGGCCAAGGAGCACTCGCCGTTGCGGAGCGCCTGGATCGCCCAGTGCAGGGCGACCAGCGAGGACGAGCAGGCGGTGTCGACCGTGACCGCCGGGCCTTCGAGCCCGAACACGTACGACAGACGCCCGGACACGACGCTGGCGGCGTTGCCGGTCCCCAGGTGCCCCTCCAGACCGGCCGGTTCCTCCAGCAGGACGGAGAGGTAGTCCTGGCCGTTGGTCCCGACGAACACACCGGCCTGGCTGCCGCGCAGCGTCTCGGGGTCGATGCCGGCCCGCTCGAAGGCCTCCCAGGACGTCTCCAGCAGCAGCCGCTGCTGCGGGTCCATCGCCAGGGCCTCGCGCGGCGAGATCCCGAAGAAGTCGGCGTCGAAGTCGGCCGCGTCGTAGAGGAAACCGCCCTGTCGGGCGTACGAGGTGCCCTGGGCGCTCGGGTCGGCGTCGTACAGGGCGTCGAGGTCCCAGCCCCGGTCCAGCGGCAGGTCGGAGATCGCGTCGGTGCCGGAGACGAGCAGCTGCCAGAGGTCTTCCGGCGTCCGTACCCCGCCGGGGAAACGGCAGCTCATCGCGACGATCGCGATCGGGTCGTCGTCGGCCGCCGCTGCCGCCGTGGCGACGGAGCCGGCGGAAGCCACCTGTGTTCCGAGGAGTTCGGAGAGCAGGTGGGCAGCCAGGGCGGCCGGGGTCGGGTAGTCGTAGACGAGGGTGGCGGGCAGCCGCAGTCCGGTGGCCGCGCCGAGCCGGTTGCGCAGCTCGACCGCGGTGAGCGAGTCGAAGCCGATCTCGCGGAAGGCCCGTCCGGCCTCGACGTCTTCGGCACCGGAGTGCCCGAGGACTTCGGCGACCCGGGTACGCACCAGGCCGAGGAGGAAGGGGTCCCGGTCGGCGGCGGACAGAGTGCGCAGGTGCTCGGCGAGGGCCGAACCCGAGCGTTCGGTCAGGTCGTCCGTGCGCTCCGGGCCACGGGTGACGGCTTCAGCCTCGGGCAGATCGGCGAGCAGCCGGCCGACGCGCACCGCCGTGAAGCCGGGCGCGAACCTCGCCCAGTCGACGTCGACCACCGTCAATGCCGCCTCGCCGGAGCCGACGGCCTGGCGGAGGGCGGTGATGGCGAGGTCGGCGTTCATGGGCGGGACGCCGCCCCGCCGCATGCGCGCGTCCATCGCCTCGTCGGCGGCCATACCGCCCTCGGCCCACGGACCCCAGGCGATCGACGTCGCGGCCAGCCCGGCACCACGCCGCTGCTCGGCCAGAGCATCCAGGTAAGCGTTCGCGGCAGCGTAGTTACCCTGACCGGCCGCACCGATCGTGCCGCTCATCGAGGAGAACAGCACGAAGGCGGAGAGCTCGATCCCGAGCTCGACGGTCAGCTCGTGCAGGTTCAGCGCGGACGTGGCCTTCGCCCGCAGCACGCTCTCGAACCGCTCGGGCGTCAGCGCGTCGAGCACACCGTCGTCCAGGATCCCAGCGGTGTGCACGACCGCCGTGAGGCCGTCGGCCTCAGCCGCGAGGAGCGTACGCAGCGCGTCACGATCGGCGGCATCACACGCCACCACCGAAACCTCAACACCCAGCTCGCCAAGCTCCGTCACCAACTCAGCGGCACCCGGCGCGTCCATACCCCGGCGGCTGGTGAGCACCAGCCGCTCAGCGCCCGCACCGGCCAGCCAACGAGCCACCCGGCCACCGAGAGCACCCGTACCACCAGTGACGAGCACCGTCCCGGACGGCACCCAGGAACTCGCGTTCCCGGCGACGGCACGAACCAGCCGACGCCCGAACACACCCGACGACCGCACCGCGACCTGGTCCTCACCAGCAAGACCACCGGCCAGTACGGCGACCAGCCGGCCCATGGCCCGCTCGTCCCACACCTCGGGCAGATCGACCAGACCACCCCACCGCTCCGGCAGCTCCAGAGCGGCAACCCGGCCCAGACCCCACACCTGCGCCTGAACAGCAGACACCAGCTGGTCCGAACGCCCCACACTCACCGCACCCCGGGTCAGACACCACAACGGCGCCTCCACCCCGGCCTCACCCAACGCCTGAAGCAGCTCAGCGGTCGGAACCACCCCGGCCGCCTCATCCAGCGCCAGCAGCGACACCACACCCGCAACGGCCGCACCCGTGTCGGCATCAGCCAGCGCGGCACGCACCGCGCCACCCTCCACCACGATCCGGCGGACCTCAGCCCCCCGCCCGGCCAGCGCACCCACCACAGCAGCGTCATCCACACCACCGGCCGGCACCACAACCAACCAACTACCCGACAACCGCGCACCAGCCGCGGAATCCGTCAGCGGCTTCCACGACACCCGGTAACGCCAGCCGTCCACCTCGGACTGTTCCTGACCCTGGCGACGCCATGCCGACAGGGCGGGGACGAGGTCACTGAAGCGCGCATCGTCGGCCACGTGCAGTTCGGACGCCAGGGAGCCGAGATCGCCGCTCTCCACCGCCTCCCAGAAGCGGGCGTCCACCGCGTTCGCCGCCGGAGCGGAGGCGATGGCACCGTTCGACAGGACGGTCTCCGGCCAGTAGCGCTGGCGCTGGAAGGCGTACGTCGGCAGCTCGATCCGGCGGGCACCCGTACCGGCGAAGTAGGCGGACCAGTCCACCTCGACGCCCCGTACGTGGGCCTGGGCGACGGCGCCGACCACGGTCTCCGCCTCGCCGCGCCCCGCGCGCATCAGCGGGGCGAGGGCGACGTCCGCATCACCCGTCAGGCACTCCTGGGCCAGGGCGGACAGCACCCCGTCGGGACCGAGTTCGAGATACGTCGTGACGCCCGCCGCCTCCAGGACGCGGATGCCGTCCAGGAACCGCACGGCCTCGCGGACGTGCCGGACCCAGAAGTCCGCCGAGGCCATCTCCTCGGAGACGACCGAACCGGTCAGGTTCGACACCACCTGGATCCGCGGGGCGTCGAAGCTGAGGCCCTCCACGACCCGGCGGAAGTCGTCCAGCATGCCGTCCATGTGCGGCGAGTGGAACGCGTGTGAAACGGTCAGCCGCTTCGACTTGCGGTCCGGGAAGGCCGCCACGACCGCCGTCGCCGCGTCCTCGTCACCGGCCACCACCACCGCGCGCGGCCCGTTGACCGCCGCAATGCTCACCCGCTCGGTCAGCAACGGCAGGACCTCGTCCTCCGCCGCCTCCAGCGCGATCATCACGCCACCGCCCGGCAGCGCCTGCATCAACCGGCCGCGCGCCGCGACCAGCACGCACGCATCGTCCAGCGACAGCACCCCCGCCACATGGGCGGCGGCGATCTCACCCACGGAGTGCCCGGACAGGAAGTCCGGCCGCACACCCCACGACTCCAGCAGCCGGAACAGCGCCACCTCCACCGCGAACAAAGCCGGCTGCGTGTACTCCGTACGGTCGAGCAGATCACCATCCGTACCGAACAGCACATCCCGCAGCGGCACTTCGAGGTCCAGCCGCTCACCCACCGCGTCCAGCGCGGCCGCGAACACCGGGAAGGCCTCGTACAGCTCACGCCCCATCCCGAGCCGCTGGCTGCCCTGGCCCGTGAAGAGGAAGGCCAGCCCGCCGCTCGACACCGTGCCCCGTACCAGACCCGGTACGGGCTCTCCGGCGGCCAGGGCGGCCAGACGGCCGACGAGGGTGTCGCCGTCCGACGGTGCGCCGAGCACCACGGCGCGGTGCTCCAGGGACGCGCGGTGCGCGGCGAGGGAGTGGCCGAGGTCGAGCGCGCCACGGGCACCCGTGGCGGCGACGAGGTCGGCCGCGACCGGGCGGAGTCGTTCCGCCTGGGCCCGCAGGGCGGCCGCCGTGCGGCCGGAGACGAGCCACGGCAGCACCGGCAGCCCGGGGGCGGCCGCGACCGGCTCGTCCCGGTCGTCCGCCGACGGCGGTACCTGCTCGATGACGGCGTGGGCGTTGGTGCCGCTGTAGCCGAACGAGGAGATGCCCGCGCGGCGCGCACGGCCGGTCTCGGGCCACGCGACGGACTCGGTCAGCAGCTGGATGTCTCCGGCCGACCAGTCGACGTAGGGGGTCGGTTCGTCGATGTGGAGGGTCTGGGGCAGTACCCCGTGGCTCATCGCCATGACCATCTTGATCACACCGGCGACACCGGCGACGGCCTGCGTGTGGCCGATGTTCGACTTCACCGACCCCAGCAGCAGCGGCCGGTCCGCCGGCCGGTCCTGGCCGTACGTGGCCAGCAGCGCCTGCGCCTCGATCGGGTCGCCCAGCTTCGTTCCCGTGCCGTGGGCCTCGACGGCGTCGACGTCGGCGGTGGTGAGGCCGGCGTCGGTGAGGGCCTCGCGGATGACGCGCTGCTGCGAGGGGCCGTTGGGGGCGGTGAGGCCGTTGCTGGCGCCGTCCTGGTTGACGGCGGTGCCGCGGACGACGGCGAGGACCGGGTGGCCGTTGCGGCGGGCGTCGGAGAGCCGCTCCAGGAGCAGCAGGCCGACTCCCTCGGACCAGATCGTGCCGTCGGCGGCGGCGGCGAAGGCCTTGATGCGGCCGTTCTCCGCCAGGCCGCGCTGGCGGCTGAACTCGGTGAACGCACCGGGCGTGGACATGATCGTCACCGCGCCGGTGAGCGCCATCGCGCACTCGCCGCGGCGCAGTGACTGGGCGGCGAGGTGCAGGGTGACGAGCGAGGAGGAGCAGGCGGTGTCGACGGTGACGGCCGGGCCCTCCAGCCCGAAGGAGTAGGAGATGCGGCCGGAGACGACGCTGGCCGCGTTGCCGGTGCCGAGGTGGCCTTCGAGGCCGTCGCCGTCGTTCAGCCACAGCTGGAGGTAGTCCTGCGCGTTGGAGCCGACGAACACGCCGGTACGGCTGCCGCGCACGCCGGTCGGGTCGATTCCGGCGCGTTCGAAAGTCTCCCAGGTGGTCTCCAGCAGCAGGCGCTGCTGCGGGTCCATGGCGAGGGCCTCGCGCGGGGAGATCCCGAAGAAGGAGGCGTCGAACTCGGCGGCCTCGTGGAGGAAGCCGCCCTCACGGACGTAGCTGGTGCCTTCCCGGTCGGGGTCGTCGCTGTAGAGGGAGTCGAGGTCCCAGCCGCGGTCGGCGGGGAACGCGGTGATGCCGTCGCGGCCCTCGGCGAGGAGCCGCCACAGGTCCTCGGGCGAGGTGACGCCTCCGGGGAAGCGGCAGCTCATCGCGACGATCGCGATGGGGTCGTCGTCCTCGGCGCGTGTCGTGGCGGCGGCCGGCAGCCGGGCCGGGAGGCCGGCGTGGTCCGCGAGGTCGCCGACGACCTCCTCGCGGAGGTAGCGGGCGAGGGCGGTGGCGGTCGGGTAGTCGAAGACCAGGGTGGCGGGCAGCCGGCGGCCGGTGGCCTCGCCGAGGAGGTTGCGCAGTTCGACGGCGGTGAGCGAGTCGAAGCCGAGCTCCTTGAAGGAGCGGCCCGGCTCGACGGAGGCGGGGCCCGGGTAGCCGAGGGCGGTGGCGACCTGCTTGCGTACGAGGTCGAGCAGCACGCGGTCCTGCTCGGCTGCCGGGAGCCCGGCGAGGCGCTGCCGCAGTCCGGAGAGGCCCGCCGTCGTGGCCGCGCCGTGCGCGGAGCGGCGTACGGGGACCCGTACGAGCCCGCGCAGCAGCGGGGACAGGGCTCCGCCGCGGGCCTGCGCGCGCAGGCCGGGCAGGTCGATCCGCATCAGGACCGGCGCCGGCTCGTCGATGCGGTGGGCCAGGTCGAAGAGGTCGAGGCCTTCCGCCGAGGTGAGCGGGGGCAGTCCACCGCGCGTCATGCGGCTGACGTCGGCGTCGGTCAGGCTGCCCGCCATGCCCGCTCCGTCGGCCCACAGGGCCCAGGCGAGGGAGGTGGCGGGGAGTCCGAGGGAACGCCGGTGGCGGGCGAGCGCGTCGAGGAAGACGTTGGCCGCGGCGTAGTTGCCCTGTCCGGCGCCGCCGAAGACGCCGCCGATGGACGAGAACAGCACGAAGGCGGAGAGGCCGAGGTCGCGGGTCAGCTCGTGGAGGTTGCAGGCAGCGTCGACCTTGGGGCGCAGTACGGCCGACAGGCGATCGGGGGTGAGGGAGGTGATCACGCCGTCGTCGAGCACGCCTGCGGTGTGTACGACCGCGCCGAGCGGGTGCTCGGCGGGTATGCCGGCCAGGACGGCGGCGAGGGCGTCCCGGTCCGCGACGTCGCAGGCGGCCCAGGTCACCGTCGCGCCCTCGGCGGCGAGTTCGGCGCCGAGCAGGTCCGCGCCGGGGGTGGATCCGCCGCGTCGGCCGACGAGCAGGAGGTGGCGTACGCCGTGTTCGGTGACGAGACGGCGGGCGATCAGACCACCGAGGAGTCCGCCCGCGCCGGTGATCAGCACGGTCGAGCCGGGCGCGTACGTGGTGCCGGCCGGGGCCTGCTCCTCCGTCTCGGTGTCCCGGGCCACGCGGGCGAGGCGGGGTACGAGGACGGTCCCGGCGCGGACGGCGAGTTGCGGTTCGCCGAGGGCCACGGCGGTGGCGAGGGCCGCGGGCAGGGCGCGTACGGAGGTCTCGGTGGCGTCGGTGTCGAGGAGCAGCAGCCGGTCGGGGTGCTCGGCCTGCGCGGAGCGCAGCAGGCCGTGGACGGCCGCGTGGACGGGGTCGACGGCCGGGTCCGCCGTGGTGGCGTCGGCATCGGCACCGGTGGCGAGGGCGCCCCGGGTGAGGACGATCAGGCGGGTGCCGGCGAACCGCTCGCCGGTGAAGGGCTCTTCGCCCAGCCAGGTCCGGGCGAGGGCCAGGGCGTGGTGCGTGGCCCCGTGCACGGCGTCGGCGGAGAGCTCCGGCGCGGCGGTGCCTTCGGGGGCGGCGGCGCCTTCGGGGGCGGCCTGTCCGTAGGCGGCGAACACGGCGTCGGGCGCGGGCTCTCCGGCCTCGACGGCGGCGGCCAGGGCGGCCAGGTCGGCGTGGACGGTGATCCCGTCGCCGGCCGGGCCGGCGGCGAGGAGGGCGGCGGGGATCGCGGTGCCCAGGACGGCCCAGCGGGCGGCGGGGGCGGGGGTGGTCGGCAGCGCCGTCCACTCCACCCGGAACACCGACGCGTGGTGGGCGGTGCCGGCCGCCCGGACCTGCTCGGCCGATACGGCGCGCAGGACGAGCGAGTCGACGGTGGCGACGGGCGCGCCCGTCGCGTCCGCGATCTCCAGGCGTACGCCACCGCCCGTGCCGGTCGGGGAGAGGCGCACGCGCAGGGCGTCGGCGCCGCTCGCGTGGAGGGTGACGCCGCTCCAGGCGAACGGGAGCCGTCCCTCGCCTTCGGTGCCGCCCATGACGCCGAGGCCCAGCGTGTGGAGCGCGGCGTCCAGCAGGGCGGGGTGCAGGCCGAAGTCGGCCGCGGTGGCGGCGGTCCCCTCGGGCAGGGCGACCTCGGCGTAGACGCTGTCGCCGTGCCGCCAGGCGGCGGTGAGACCGCGGAACGCCGGGCCGTAGCCCATGCCGACCTCGGCGAGGTCGGCGTAGAGGCCGTCCGTGGGAAGGGGCTCGGCGCCGGCCGGGGGCCACACGCCGTCGGCGAACGGCGCCGGGGCGGCGGTGGCGCCGGTGGCCAGGGGGGCCAGGACGCCGCCCGCGTGCCGGGTCCAGGGTTCGTCGGGCGCGCTGTCCTTCGGGCGGGAGGCCAGGCTGAAGGAGCGTCGGCCGCTGCCGTCGGCGTCGGGCGCGCTGACGTGCATCTGGAGCTGGACGCCGCCGCGTTCGGGCAGGACCAGCGGTGCTTCGAGGGTGAGTTCCTCCACGAGGTCGCAGCCCACCTGGTCACCGGCCCAGATCGCCAGGTCGACGAAGGCGGTGCCGGGGAGCAGGACGCTGCCCATGACGGCGTGGTCGGCCAGCCAGGGGTGGGTGGTCGGCGAGAGCCGGGCGGTGAAGACGAAGCCCTCGGAGTCGGCGAGGGCGACCGTGGCGCCGAGCAGCGGGTGGGCGGCCTCGTCCAGGCCCGCCGCGCCGAGGTCGCCTGCGGAGGTGCCGGGCTCGATCCAGTAGCGCTCGCGCTGGAAGGCGTACGTGGGCAGGTCGATCCGGCGGGCGCCGGTGCCGGAGAAGTACGCGGCCCAGTCGATCCCGACGCCGAGGGTGTGGGCCCGCGCCACGGCGGTGACCAGGGCCTCGGCCTCGGGGCGGCCCTTGCGGAGGAGGGGCACGAAGTCCGCTCCGTCCGTCTCGGAGCACTCCTGCCCGAGGGCGGAGAGGACCCCGTCGGGACCGAGTTCGAGGTACGTCGTGACGCCGGCGGCCTCCAGGGCGCGGATGCCGTCCAGGAAGCGCACGGCTTCGCGGACGTGGCGGACCCAGAAGTCCGCCGCGCCCATCTCGTCGGTGACCAGGGCGCCGGTCAGGTTCGACACGACCGGGATACGCGGGGCACCGAAGGTGAGCCCCTCCACCACCTGGCGGAAGTCGTCCAGCATCCCGTCCATGTGGGGCGAGTGGAACGCGTGTGAAACGGTCAGCCGCTTGTTCTTGCGGTCGGCGAAGGCCGCCACGATCGCGGTCGCCGCGTCCTCGTCACCGGCGATGACCACCGACGTCGGCCCGTTGATCGCGGCAATGCTCACGCGCTCGGTCAGCAGCGGCAGGACCTCGTCCTCCGACGCCTGGAGCGCGATCATCACGCCACCCGACGGCAACGCCTGCATCAACCGCCCACGAGCCGCCACCAGCGCACAGGCATCGTCCAGGGACAGCACGCCCGCGACGTGCGCGGCGGCGATCTCACCGATCGAGTGCCCGGAAAGGAAGTCGGGCTTCAGCCCCCAGCTCTCCACCAGCCGGAACAGCGCCACCTCGACCGCGAAGAGCGCCGGCTGCGTGTACTCCGTACGGTCCAGCAGATCACCATCCGTACCGAACAGCACATCCCGGAGCGGCAGCGGCAGTTCCAGCCGCGCACACACCGCATCAAGCGCCTCCGCGAACACCGGGAAGGCCTCGTACAGCTCACGCCCCATCCCGAGCCGCTGGCTGCCCTGCCCGGTGAACAGGAAGGCGAGCTTCCCGCCCTTCGGCGACCCCGTGACCAGGCCCGGCGCCGTGCCGTCCGCCGCCAGCGCGGCGAGCCCCGCCAGCAGGCCGTCACGGTCGGCGGCGACGACGGCCGCCCGCTCCTCGAACGACGCCCGGCCGACCACCAGGGACCGTGCGACGTCCACCGGGCTCGGCCCCGGCTCTTCCGTCAGGTGCGCCAGCAGGCGCGCCGCCTGCCCGCGCAGGGCGGCCCGGCCCTTGCCCGAGACGATCCAGGGCACGACCGGCGCGACCGCCGTCGGGGCGGGCCCGGACTCCGGTTCCGGGGTCCGGTCGGCGTCCGGAGCCTGTTCGATGATCGTGTGGACGTTGGTGCCGCTGACGCCGAAGGCGGAGACGCCGACCCGGTACGGGCGGCCCGTCTCGGGCCAGGCGCGCTGCTCGGTGAGCAGGGAGACCGCGCCGCTCTCCCAGTCGACGTGCGAGGTCGGCGCGTCGACGTGCAGGGTCCGGGGCAGCACGCCGTGCCGCATCGCCATGACCATCTTGATGACGCCCGCGATGCCGGCGACGTTCTGCGTGTGCCCGAGGTTCGACTTCAGGGAGCCGAGCCACAGCGGCCGATCCTCCGGCCGGTCCTGCCCGTACGTGGCCAGCAGCGCCTGGGCCTCGATCGGGTCGCCCAGGGTGGTACCGGTGCCGTGTGCCTCCACGGCGTCGATGTCGGCGGGGGTGAGCCGGGCGCTTTCCAGGGCCTGGCGGATGACGCGCTGCTGGGCGGGGCCGTTCGGGGCGGTCAGGCCGTTGCTGGCGCCGTCCTGGTTGACGGCCGAGCCGCGGACGACCGCCAGGACGCGGTGACCGTTGCGACGGGCGTCGGAGAGGCGTTCCACCAGCAGGACGCCGACGCCCTCCGACCAGCCGGTGCCGTCCGCCGCCTCGGCGAAGGACTTGCAGCGGCCGTCGGGCGAAAGGCCGCGCTGGCGGCTGAACTCGACGAAGACCTCCGGCCCGGCGAGGACGGTGACGCCCGCGGCCAGGGCGAGCGAGCACTCCCCCTGGCGCAGGGCCTGAACGGCCATGTGCAGGGCCACCGACGAGGACGAGCAGGCCGTGTCGACGGTGGCGGCGGGGCCCTCCAGACCGAAGACGTAGGCGAGGCGGCCGGAGACGACGCTGGAGGCGGTCCCGGTCAGCAGGTGCCCCTCGACGCCGTCGGGCAGCTCGCCCGAACCGGCCCCGTACGCGTTGGCGGAGGCGCCGACGAACACCCCGGCGCGGCTGCCGCGCAGGGTCGCCGGGTCGATGCCGGCCCGCTCGAAGACCTCCCAGGTGGTCTCCAGCAGCAGGCGCTGCTGCGGGTCCATGGCGAGGGCCTCGCGCGGGGAGATCCCGAAGAAGGAGGCGTCGAAGTCCGGTGCCTCGTGCAGGAACCCGCCGTGGCGGGCGTACGTGGTGCCGGGGTGGTCGGGGTCGGGGTCGTACAGCGACTCGACGTCCCAGCCGCGGTCGGCGGGGAAGCCCGAGATGGCGTCGCCGCCGCTCTCGACGAGCTTCCACAGGTCTTCGGGCGAACCGATACCGCCGGGGAACCGGCAGCTCATGCCGACGATCGCGATGGGTTCGCGGGAAGCGTCGGTGAGCTCCTGGTTCCGGCGGCGCAGCCGCTCGGTTTCCTTGAGGGAGGCCCGCAGCGCTTCAACGACTTTTTCGTTCGGGGTGGTCATCACTTACTCCGCACTTCGGGCACGTCAGAAGTTGCTGTTGCTGGTGGTGGTGTCGCCGGTGGGGCCGTCGTCATCGAGGCCGCCCCCGTCGAGGGCGAGGTCGAGGAGGTCCTGGAGGTCCATCGCGTCGATGGAGTCCCCGGCGTCGGCGGCCTCGGGGCCGGGCCCCGAGGTGGCCTCGGTGCCGGATCCGGCGAGCCCCAGGAGGGTGTCCAGGAGGCCCGCTTCGCGGATCCGGCCCATCGGGATGGTCGCCAGGGTGCGGCGCAGTTCCGCGTCCTGCGGGTCGCTGTCCAGGTCCGCGACGGCCGCCGCGGCCGCGTCGCCGCCGCTTCCCTCCGGGAGGAGGGTGCGCAGCAGGTGGCGGGTGAGGGCCTGGGGGTTGGGGTAGTCGAAGACGAGGCTGGAGGGCAGGCGCAGGCCGCAGGCCGCGCCCAGGCGGTTGCGCAGGTCGACGGCGGTCAGCGAGTCGAAGCCGAGGTCCTTGAAGGCCCGGTCCGGTGCGACGGCGTCCGCGGAGGGGTGGCCGAGGGCCGCCGCCGCGTGCTCGCGCACGAGGTCGAGGAGCAGGGCGTCGCGGTCCTCCCCGGACCGTTCGGTGAGCCGTCGCAGGA
Source organism: Streptomyces sp. NPDC102258 (assembly GCF_055584685.1). Taxonomy (NCBI): domain Bacteria; kingdom Bacillati; phylum Actinomycetota; class Actinomycetes; order Kitasatosporales; family Streptomycetaceae; genus Streptomyces; species Streptomyces sp. NPDC102258. The sequence continues at coordinate 155,822 of NZ_JBVJLO010000013.1, read as the reverse complement.
GCGCCGCGCCGGCGTCGGCCGCCGTGGCGTCACCGGTGGCGGCCGCGCCGCCGGGTGCCTCGCCGCGCAGCGCCTCGCGCACCTCGGGCAGGTCGCCGACGAGGGGGCGGGGCCGGGCGGCGGCGAAGACCGGTGCGAAACGCGCCCAGTCGACGTCGGCCACGGTGACGGCGGCGTCCCGGCCGGCGAGGGCGCGGTCCAGGGCCGTCAGGTTCGTGGCCGGGGAGACGGGCGGCAGTCCGCGCCGGGTGAGCTGTTCCTCCGCGTCGCCCTCGGCGGCCATGCCGCCCTCGGCCCACGGTCCCCAGGCGACCGCCGTGGCGGCGAGCCCGCGGGCCGCGCGCCGTTCGGCGAGCGCGTCGAGGAAGGTGTTGGCGGCGGCGTAGGCCGCCTGTCCGCCACTGCCCCAGACACCGGCGATGGACGAGAACAGGACGAAGGCGTCCAGGGAGTCCGGCGTGTCGAACAGGGCGTCGAGATGGACGGCGCCGGCGGTCTTGGCGGTGACGACCCGGGCGAAGCCGGGCAGGTCGGTGCCGGTGCCGGGCGGCTGGGAGATGCCCGCCGCGTGCACGACGGCCCGTACGGGGGTGCCGTCGGCCGCGAGGCCCGCGACCAGTCCGGCGAGGGCGTCCCGGTCGGTGACGTCACAGGCGGCCAGCGTCACGGCCGCGCCCAGTGCTTCGAGTTCCGTCCGCGTCCCGTCGGCGCCGGGCGCCGCGGCGCCGCTGCGGCTGACCAGCACCAGGTGGTCCGCGCCGCGTTCGGCGAGGTGCCGGGCCACGTGGCGGCCGAGGGCGCCCGTGCCGCCGGTGATGAGCACCGTGCCGCGCGGGGTCCAGCGGGACTCCGGGCGGGCGCCGGTCGCGTCCGCCGCCGTGGTGCCGCGTACGAGGCGTCGTACGAGTGCCCCGGCGGTACGGAGGGCGAGCTGGTCCTCGTCACCGGCGGCCGTGAGTACGGCGGACAGGCGGGACAGGACCGGCTCGTCGCAGACCTCGGGCAGGTCGAGGAGTCCGCCCCAGCGGTCGGGGTGCTCCAGGGCGAACACCCGGCCCAGGCCCCAGACCTGCGCCTGGGCGGCTCCGCCGAGGGTGTCGCCCGGAACGGCGGCGACGGCGTCACGGGTGACGCACCACAGGGGCGCGCCGCCGATCCGCTCGTCGGGACCGGTGGGCTCCGAGGTGAGTACGGAGGCCAGGGCCGCGGTGAGGGCGAGCCCGACGGGCACGCCGGGGTGCTCGGGGTGCGGCCGCTCGTCCAGGGCCAGGAGCGACAGGACGCCGCTGACCGGTCCGGCGGCTAGGTCCGCCGCCGCACCGCGCAGCAGCTCGTCCAGGTGGTCGCGCAGGACCGTCGGCTCGGCGTCGGTGACGTCGAGCGGAAGCGGCAGGATCCGGGCGCCGTCGGCACCCATCCGGTCGGTCAGGGCGCGGACCCACGGGTCCTCGGCCCGCGCGGCCGGTACGGCGACCAGCCAAGTGCCGCCGGTGAGGGCGCCCCGGTCCCGGCCCGAGAACGGCTGCCAGGTGACGCGGTAGAGGAGCGCATCGGCCTCCGCCCGGGCCTGCCGGCCCCGCCGCCAGGCGGAGAGGGCGGGCAGGACGGCGCTGAAGGGCTGCTCCCCGTCGACGTCGAACTCGTCGGCGAGAACAGCCAGGTCGGCCTGCTCCACGACGTCCCAGAAACGGGCGTCGATGGCACTGCCGGTACCGGCGGCCGGGGCGGCCCCGCCCGCGGCGGCCGGCTCGGGCCAGTAGCGGACGGGCTGGAAGGCGTACGTGGGCAGGTCGACCCGGCGGGCGCCGGTACCGGCGAAGTACGCCGCCCAGTCGACGGTGACGCCGTGGGCATGGGCCTGGCCGAGGGCCGTGACCAGGGTCTCCGCCTCGTCCCGGCCCTTGCGGAGCAGCGGGGCGAAAGCGGCGGAGCCGTCGTCGGTGAGGCAGTCCTGGGCGAGGGCGGAGAGCACCCCGTCCGGGCCCAGCTCGATGTATGTGGTTACCCCGGCGGCCTCCAGGGCGCGGATGCCATCGAGGAAGCGGACGGCTTCGCGGACGTGGCGGACCCAGAAGTCCGCCGAGCCCATCTCGTCGGTGACCAGGGCCCCGGTGAGGTTGGAGACGACCGGGATACGGGGAGAGGCGTACGTGATCCCCTCGGCCACCTTGCGGAAGTCGGCCAGCATCCCGTCCATGTGCGGCGAGTGGAACGCGTGCGAGACGGTCAGCCGCTTCGACTTACGGTCGGCGAAGGCCTCAACGACCTTGACCACCGCATCCTCGTCACCCGCGACCACCACCGACTGCGGACCGTTGACGGCGGCAATACTCACCCGGTCATTCAGCAGCGGCAGGACTTCGTCCTCCGACGCCTGGACCGCGATCATGGCCCCGCCCGACGGCAACGCCTGCATCAGACGGCCGCGGGCGGCAACCAGCGTGCACGCGTCCTCCAAGGAGAACACTCCGGCGACATGCGCCGCCGCGATCTCACCGATCGAGTGCCCGGAGAGGAAGTCAGGCCGCACGCCCCAGCTCTCCACGAGCCGGAAGAGAGCCACCTCGACCGCGAACAACGCCGGCTGCGTGTACTCCGTACGGTCCAGCAGATCACCATCCGTACCGAACAGGGCATCCCGCAACGGCAGTTCCGGAGCGAAGCGCTCGCAGATCTCATCCAGCGCGGCCGCGTACACGGAGTGGGTCTCGTACAGCTCGCGGCCCATGCCGAGGCGCTGGCTGCCCTGGCCCGTGAACAGGAACGCCAGTCCTCCGCCGGACACGGTGTCGCGGACCAGACCCGGTGTCTGCTCGTCGGCCGCGAGGGCGGCGAGCGTGCGCAGCACGCCCTCGCGGTCGGCGGCGGTGAACGCCGCGCGGTGTTCGAGGGACGCCCGGCCGGTGGCCAGGGAGTACGCCACGTCCGCGAGACCAGAGTCGGCTACGGCCTCGGCGACGGGCAGCAGGCGGGCGGCCTGGTCGCGGAGCGCCTGCGGCGTCCTGGCCGACAGCACGTAGGGCACGGGACCGGCGGCGGATGCCGGGGCCGACTCCTGCGTGGCCTCCGGGGCCTGCTCGATGATCGTGTGGGCGTTGGTGCCGCTGATGCCGAACGAGGACACCGCGGCGCGGCGCGGCCGTCGGCTCTCGGGCCACGCGGTGGCTTCCGTCAGGATCTCGATGTCGCCCGCCGTCCAGTCGACGTGCGGGGTCGGCTCATCGACATGCAGGGTCTGCGGAAGCACCCCGTGCCGCATCGCCATCACCATCTTGATCACACCCGCCACACCGGCAGCCGCCTGCGTGTGCCCGATGTTCGATTTGACCGAGCCCAGCAGCAGCGGCCGGCCCTCCGGCCGGTCCTGGCCGTACGTCGCCAGCAGCGCCTGCGCCTCGATCGGGTCACCCAGCCGGGTCCCCGTACCGTGCGCCTCGACCGCGTCCACATCAGCCGCCGACAGACCCGCGCCGGCGAGCGCCGCACGGATCACCCGCTGCTGCGACGGACCGTTCGGAGCCGTCAGACCATTACTCGCACCATCCTGATTGACCGCAGAACCACGCACCACCGCAAGCACCGGGTGACCGTTGCGGCGCGCGTCCGACAGCCGCTCCACGAGCAGCATGCCGACACCCTCACCCCAGCCCGTACCGTCCGCACCCGCCGCGAACGCCTTGCAGCGGCCGTCGGGGGCGAGGCCGCCCTGGTGGCTGAACTCGCTGAAGGTGCCCGGCGTCGACATCACCGTGACGCCGCCCGCGAGGGCGAGGGTGCACTCGCCGGCCCGCAGGGCCTGGATCGCCCAGTGCAGGGCGACCAGCGAGGACGAGCAGGCGGTGTCGACGGTGACCGCCGGGCCCTCCAGGCCGAGGGCGTAGGAGACACGGCCGGACATGACGCTGCCCGCGTTGCCGGTCATCACGTGGCCGGTCACGCCGTCCACGTCGGCGGAGCGCTCCAGCTGGGCGTCGTAGCCGGTGTAGGAGGCGCCGACGAAGACACCGGCGCGGCTGCCGCGCAGAGTGGCCGGGTCGATGCCCGCCCGTTCGATCACCTCCCAGGAGGTTTCCAGCAGGAGCCGCTGCTGCGGGTCCATCGCCAGGGCCTCGCGCGGGGAGATGCCGAAGAAGTCGGCGTCGAAGGAGTCGGCGTCGTAGAGGAAGCCGCCGGAGAAGGCGCTGCCGTCGCCGTCCTGTCCGGCGTACAGCTCGGCGGTGTCCCAGCCCCGGTTGACGGGGAGGGTGGCGATGGCGTCGCCGCCGGTCGCGACGAGCCGCCACAGGTCCTCGGGGGCGCGGACGCCGCCGGGGTAGCGGCAGCTCATCGCCACGATCGCGATCGGATCGTCGTCAACCCCGGCACCGGTGGCGAAGGGTACGCCCTGCGCGTCGGACGCCTCGTCCGCGCCCAGCAGTTCGGTGCGCAGCAGGCGGGCGAGCGCGGTCGGGTTCGGGTGGTCGAAGACGAGGGTGGTGGCGAGCCGCAGTCCGGTGGCCGCGCCGAGGCGGTTGCGCAGCTCGACGGCGGTCAGCGAGTCGAAGCCGAGGTCCTTGAACGCCTTGTCGGGCTCGATCCGTTCGGCCGAGGCGTGTCCCAGGACGGAGGCGACCTGGGAGCGTACGAGGTCGAGCAGGACGCGGTCCTGTTCGGCCCGGGTGAGGCCGGTCAGCCGTTCGGCGAGCGAGGTGTCCGCGTCACCTCGGGTCCGCGCGGTCCGGCGCCCGGCCGGGCCCAGGAGTTCCCGGAAGACGGGGGCTACGGGGCCCGGCGCGGCGGCGTCGCGCAGGGCGGTCGGGTTCAGGCGGGCGGGGACGAGGACGGGCCGCCCGGAGGCCAGAGAAGCGTCGAACAGGGCCATGCCGTCGGCGGCGTTGAGGGCGCCCATTCCGTGCTGTTCCATGCGGCGCAGCTGGGTCTCGTCGAGTCCGCTGATCATGCCGCCCGCTTCGGACCAGAGGCCCCAGGCGAGGGAGGCGGCCGGCAGGCCCTGGTGGTGGCGGAGTTCGGCGAGGGCGTCCAGGTAGGCGTTGGCGCAGGCGTAGTTGGCCTGGCCGGCGGCTCCGAGGGTGCCCGCGATGGCGGAGTAGAGGACGAAGGCGGTGACCGGCAGGTCGCGGGTCAGCTCGTGCAGGTGGTGGGCGGCGAGGGCCTTGGGCCGCAGGACGGTGTCGAGGCGTTCGGGGGTGAGGGAGGTGACGATGCCGTCGTCCAGGACGCCCGCCGTGTGGACCACGGTGGTGAGGGGGTGCTCGGCGGGGATCGCGGCCAGGACGGCGGCGAGGGCGTCGCGGTCGGCGGCGTCGCAGGCGGCCCAGGTGACGTGGGCGCCCAACGCGGCGAGCTCGGCGGTGCGTTCGGCCGCGCCGGGGGCGTCGGCTCCGCGTCGGCTGAGCAGCAGCAGGTTCCGTACGCCGTGGGCCTCGGCCATGTGGCGGGCGGTGATGCCGGCGAGGGTGCCGGAGCCGCCGGTGATCAGGGCGGTGCCGTCCGGGTCGATGACGGCCCCGGTGGCGGCCCCAGAGGCACCGGTGCGGCGCAGCCGGGAGACGTGGACGGTTCCGTCGCGCAGCAGCAGCTCCGGTTCGCCGGAGTCGAGGGCGGCGGCGAGGACGGCCGCCTCGGCCGGGTCGGCGAGGCGGGAAGGGCCGCGGACGTCGGCGAGGACGAAGCGGCCGGGGTTCTCGGTCTCCGCCGACCGCAGCAGGCCCCGGACGGCCGCGTGCGGCAGGTCCTCGGCGCCTTCGCCGGGTCCGGCGACCGCACCGCTGGTGACGACGACGAGGCGGGACGTCTCGAAGCGGCTGTCGGCCAGCCAGGCCTGGACCAGGGCGAGCGCCCGGTCGGCGGCCTCGCTCAGGGTGTCCGGCCCGTCGGCCCGCCGGGTGAAGGGGGCCAGGACGTACGCCGGGACGGGTGCGCCGGCGTCGATCGCCGCGCCCAGCTCCGCCAGGTCGGCGTAACGGGCGGCCCGGCCGGGAGCGGTGTCGCCCAGCGCCGCCCAGCCGCCGACGGGCTCGGTGGCGGTGGCGTGCACCGGCAGCGGGGTCCAGTCGGGGCGGAACAGCGCCTCGCGGACCACGGCCGGTACCGGCTCGGCGGTGGTGGTGGCGGTGGCTCCGGCGGCGAAAGCCCGCGGGGTCAGTCGGCCGACGGTGGCCACGGGGTCACCGTGGTCGTCGGCGAGGTCCAGCGCGAACGCCCCGTCGCCGGTGGGCCGGACGCGGACGCGCAGGGCTCCCGCGCCGACGGCGTGCAGGGCCACGTCCGACCAGGCGCTGCCCGGGCCGACAGCGGTGCCGGTCACGTGCGTGGCGGCGTCGAGGAGCACGGGGTGCAGGCCGAACTGGTCGGCCTGCGAAGCCCCTTCGGGCAGGCGGACCTGCGCGAAGTACTCCCCGTCGCGCTGCCAGACGGCTTCCAGGGCCCGGAACAGGGGTCCGCGCACGGGGACTTCGCCGCTGACGGCGTCGGCATCCACGTCGATCTCGTACAGCCGGGCCGTGTCCACGGTTTCCGCCCCGGCGGGGGGCCACTCGGCGAGTCCGTCCGAAGCATCGGACACGGCGCTGGCGGTGGCGGCGAGGACGCCGTGCGCGTGGCGGGTCCAGCCGGTGTCGCCACCGGCCCCGCCCACTGCGCCCTCCCGCCCGGCGGACACGGTGAAGGCGCGGCGCCCCCGCTCGTCGGGGTCCTCCACCAGCACCTGGATCCGTACGCCGTCGTCGGCGGGCAGGGCGAGCGGCGCGTCCAGCGCGAGTTCCTCGATGTGCCCGCAGCCGGCCTGGTCACCGGCGCGCACGGCGAGTTCGACGAACGCGGCGCCGGGCAGTACCGCCGTACCGGCCACGGTGTGGTCGGCGAGCCAAGGGTGGGTGCGGAGCGAGATCCGGCCGGTGCACAGCAGGTGGCCGGAGCCGGCCAGGGTGACGGCCGCGCCCAGGAGGGGGTGCCCGGCGGGGTCGAGTCCGGCCACGCTGACGTCGCCCGCCGGGTCGGCGCCGGGCTCCAGCCAGAAGCGCTCGTGCTGGAAGGCGTAGGTGGGCAGGTCGACGCGGCGGGCGCCGGTGCCGGCGAAGTACGCCGACCAGTCGACCGTGCCGCCGTGGGCGTGGGCACGGGCGAGGGCGGCGAGGGCCGACTCGCTCTCCGGACGGCCGGCGCGCAGGGCCGGGACGAAGGCGGCGCCCGCACCGGTGACGCAGTCCTGGGCGAGGGCGCTCAGGACGCCGTCGGGCCCGAGCTCCACGTACGTGGTCACGCCGGCGGCTTCCAGGGCGCGGACGCCGTCGAGGAAGCGCACGGCTTCGCGGACGTGGCGGACCCAGAACTCGGCCGAGGCCATGTCGTCCGTGACGAGGGCACCGGTCACGTTGGACACGACCGGGATGCCGGGGGCCGCGTACGTCAGTCCCTCGGCCACCTCGCGGAAGGCGTCGAGCATGCCGTCCATGTGCGGGGAGTGGAAGGCGTGCGAGACGGTCAGCCGCTTGGACTTGCGGTCCGTGAACACCTCCACGATGGCGGCCGCCGCGTCCTCGTCACCGGCGATCACGACCGAAGCCGGACCGTTGACGGCCGCGATGCTCACGCCATCGGTGAGCAGCGGCACAACCTCGTCCTCCGACGCCTGGAGCGCGATCATCACACCACCGGCCGGAAGCGCCTGCATCAGGCGGCCCCGGGCGGAGACGAGTACGCACGCGTCGTCGAGCGAGAGGACGCCCGCCACGTGCGCGGCGGCGATCTCGCCGACGGAGTGCCCGGACAGGAAGTCGGGCCGCACACCCCACGCTTCGAGCAGCCGGAACAGCGCCACCTCGACCGCGAACAGCGCCGGCTGGGCGTACTCCGTACGGTCCAGCAGCGCCGCGTCAGCGCCGAACAGCGCCTCCTTCAGCGGCAGTTCGATACGGGCGCACACCTCGTCCAGCGCGTCCGCGAACACCGGATACGTCTCGTACAGTTCGCGCCCCATGCCCAGGCGCTGGCTGCCCTGCCCCGTGAACAGGAAGGCGGTCCTGCCCTCGGCCGTGGTGTCCGTGACCAGCCCCGGCGCTTCCTCACCGGCGGCGAGCGCGGCGAGGGCGGCGTCGAGGTCGGCGTCCGTGCGACCGATGAGCACCGCGCGGTGTTCCAGGGCGGCCCGGGTGGTCGCGAGGGAGAAGCCCAGGTCGAGGCCGGAGGCGTCGACGGTGCGCGCCGCGCGGGCGGCGATCAGCCGGGCGGCCTGGGCGCGCAGGGCGGCGGCGCTGCGCCCGGACAGCGTCCAGGGCAGCAGCGCCGGCGCCTGTACGGGTGCCGGGGCGGGCGCCTCTCCCGCGGCCTCGTCGGCCGCCTCCGCCTCGGGGGCCTGCTCGATGATGGTGTGCGCGTTGGTGCCGCTCACGCCGAAGGCGGAGACGGCCGCGCGGCGCGGAGCCCCGGTCTCGGGCCAGGGCATGGCTTCGGTGAGCAGCGACACGGCGCCGGCCGACCAGTCGACGTCGGGGGTCGGCTCGTCGACGTGCAGGGTCTGCGGGAGGACGCCGTGGCGGATCGCCATGACCGTCTTGATGATCCCGGCGACGCCGGCGGCGGCCTGGGTGTGGCCGAGGTTCGACTTGAGGGAGCCGAGGCGCAGCGGCCGGCCGGCCGGGCGGTCCTGCCCGTACGCGGCGAGCAGCGCCTGTGCCTCGATGGGGTCGCCGAGCCGGGTCCCCGTGCCGTGCGCCTCCACCGCGTCGACCTCGGCGGCCGAAAGGCGGGCGTTCTCCAGGGCCTGGCGGATGACGCGCTGCTGGGCGGGCCCGTTGGGGGCGGTGAGGCCGTTGCTGGCACCGTCCTGGTTGACCGCGCTGCCCCGGACGACGGCCAGTACGGGGTGCCCGTTGCGCTGCGCGTCGGACAGCCGTTCCACGAGGAGCACGCCGACGCCCTCGGACCAGCCGGTGCCGTCGGCGGCGGCGGCGAAGGACTTGCAGCGGCCGTCGGCGGCGAGGCCGCGCTGGCGGCTGAACTCGACGAACACGTCGGGGGTGGGCATCACGCACACCCCGCCGACCAGGGCCAGCGAGCACTCGCGCTGGCGCAGCGCCTGCCCGGCCAGGTGGAGGGCGACGAGGGAGGAGGAGCAGGCCGTGTCGATGGTGGCGGCCGGGCCCTCCAGGCCGAGGACGTAGCTGACGCGGCCCGACAGCACGCTCGTCGCGCCACCGGTCAGCATGAGTCCTTCGAGGCCCTCGGGGACCTCGCGGAGGTCGGACCCGTAGCCCATGGCGCCCGCGCCGATGTAGACGCCGGTCCGGCTGCCGCGCACGGCGGCGGGGTCGATCCCGGCCCGTTCGAAGACCTCCCACGAGGTTTCCAGGATCTGGCGCTGCTGCGGGTCCATCGCCAGGGCCTCGCGCGGCGATATTCCGAAGAATGCCGGGTCGAACCGGGTGGCGTCGGCGAGGAATCCGCCGCCGGTGTTGTAGAAGGTGCCCTTTCGGTCGGCGTCCGGGTCCGGGTCCGGGTTCGCGAGGGACGCGATGTCCCAGCCCCGGTCGTCGGGGAATCCGGTGATGGCGTCGCCGCCCTCGGACACCAGGCGCCACAGGTCCTCGGGGGACCGGACGCCGCCGGGGAAGCGGCAGCTCATCGCGATGATCGCGAGGGGCTCACGGGCGTCCTGCTCGACCTCCTGGAGGCGGCGGCGGGACCGCCGCAGCTCCGTGGTCATCCACTTCAGGTTTTCGAGAAGCTTTTCTTCGTTCGCGCCGGCCACTGGAACGTCACCTCCTGGAGAAATGCGGATTGCATGCGGGATTCGGCTGAGCCATCGGATCGAATATCAGATCGGATATCAGATCGGGCATCGGATCGGGCATCAAGGTCAGGCTTTTCCGAATTCGTTGTTGATGATGTCGAAGAGGTCCTCGGCGGACGCCGATTCGATGACCGTCTCCTCGTCCTCCAGGGCGAGGGCGGCGCGCTCGGTCCTGTTCCAGGTCGCCAGGAGCGCTTCGAGCCGTGCCGTGACGCGGGCGCGTTCGGCGGCGTCGTCCCCGGGGACGGACGAGAGGACGAACTCCAGCTTGTCGATCTCCGCGAGGGCCGGGAGCGCGGGCACCGTGTCCTCGCCGAGGAGTTCGGCGCGGATGTGCGCGGCCAGCGCGGCGGGCGTGGGGTGGTCGAACACGAGGGCGGCGGGCAGTCGCAGCCCCGTGGCCGCGCCGAGGCGGGTGCGCAGTTCGACGGCGGTGAGCGAGTCGAAGCCCAGCTCCTTGAAGGCGCGGCCCGCCTCGACGGTGGCGGTCCCCTCGTGTCCGAGGACCGCCGCGACGTGCTCCCGTACCAGGCCGAGCAGGCGGCGCTCGGCCTCCTCGGCGCCCATGCCCCGCAACTCGTCCACCAGCCGGCCGGCTTCACCGGCGCCGCCGTCCGCACCGGTACCGGCGCCGGAGGCGTGCCGTTCGGCGTCGAGGACGCGGCTCACCTCGGGCAGGTCCGCGATGAGCGGGCGCGGGCGGGCGGCGGTGAAGGCCGGGACGAACAGGTCCCAGTCGACGTCGGCGACCGTGACGGCCGTGTCATCCGCGTCCAGCGCCTGCTGGAGTGCGGCGACGGCCCGTTCGGGCGCCATCACCGGCAGGCCGCGGCGCCGCAGCTGACCGGCGGCCTCGTCGTCGGCGACGAGCCCGCCCTCGCCCCACGGCCCCCAGGCGACGGCGGTCGCCGTCAGCCCGCGGTCGCGGCGCCGCCGCGCCAGCGCGTCGAGGTGGGCGTTGGCCGCCGCGTAGGCGCCCTGGCCACCGCTGCCCCAGACGCCGGCGATGGAGGAGAAGAGGACGAAGGCGTCCAACTCCGCGCCGTCGAGCAGCTCGTCGAGGTGTTCGGCGCCCGCGACCTTGGCGGCGAGGACGGCGGCGACCTCGTCCGGTCCGGTCTCGGCGAGCGGGGTCAGCTGCCCGACGCCCGCCGTGTGGAAGACGGCCGTCAGGGCGGGCACCGACGTGTCCTCGCGCAGCGCCGCGAGCAGGTCGCCCACGGACTGCCGGTCGGCCACGTCGCACGCCACGGCCGTGGCGCTTACGCCGAGTCCCGCGAGCTCGGCGACCAGGTCCGCAGCGCCCGGGGCCTGCGCCCCGCGCCGCCCGGCCAGCACCAGGTGCTCGGCGCCGTGCGCGGCCAGCCAGCGGGCGACGTGCGCGCCGAGCGCGCCCGTGCCGCCGGTGACCAGGACGGTGCCGCGCGCCCGCCAGGAGCCGGACCGCGCTCCGGCGTCGCCGCCGCCGGTGGCGGGGACGGCGGCCGGTGAGGCGGCGTGCTCGATGCGGCGTACGAGGAGACCGGCGGACCGTACGGCGATCTGGTCCTCGGCCCCGCTCCCGTCGGCCCCGCCGAGTACGGCGAGCAGCCGGGCGAGCGTGCGGCCGTCGGGGGCGGCGGGCAGGTCGACCAGACCGCCCCAGCGCTCGGGGTGTTCGAGGGCGACCACCCGGCCGAGCCCCCAGACCTGCGCCTGGGCGGCACTGCGGACCCGGTCGGCGGGGCCGGTCGCGACGGCGCCGGAGGTCAGGCACCACAGCGGTGCGTCGACCTCGGCGTCGCCGAGGGCCTGGACCAGCGTGCCGGTGAGCAGCAGGCCGGCCGGCGCTGCCGGGTGGGCCGGGTGCGGGGAGTCCGCGAAGGCCAGCAGGGACACCACGCCGTCGGGCGTCCGGTCCCCCGCGAGGGCCGTACGCAGCCGGTCGGCCACGGCACCCCGGTCGGTGACGGCCGGGTCCAGCAGGACCTCCCGTACGTCCACGCCCTGGGCCCGCAGCGCCTCGGCGATGCCGGGGAGCGCGGTGCCGTCACCCGTCGCGGGGGTGACGACCAGCCACGTCCCGGCGGGGCGGGCGGCGGCGTCCGCGCCGGCCAGGGGCTTCCAGGTGACCCCGTAACGCCAGGTGTCGACGACCGACCGCTCCGCGCGCTGCCGCCGCCAGGCGGACAGGGCCGGGAGCAGGGCGCTCAGCGGCTGCTCGGCGTCGATGTCCAGGGTGGCGGTGAGGGCGGCCAGGTCGGCGTTCTCGACGGCCTCCCAGAAGGGGGCGTCCACCGCCGCAGCACCGGCGGCGTCGGACGGCGCCGCCGACGGGCGGTGGGCCTCCTCCAGCCAGTACCGCTTGCGCTGGAAGGCGTACGTGGGCAGGTCGACCCGGCGGGCGCCGGTACCGGCGAAGTACGCCGCCCAGTCGACGGTGACGCCGTGGGCATGGGCCTGGCCGAGGGCGGTGACCAGCGTCTCCGCCTCGTCCCGGCCCTTGCGGAGCAGCGGCGCGAAAGCGGCGATGCCGTCGGTGACGCAGTCCTGGGCCAGGGCGGAGAGCACCCCGTCCGGGCCCAGCTCCACGTACATGGTCACTCCGGCGGCCTCCAGGGCGCGGATGCCATCGAGGAAGCGGACGGCCTCGCGGACGTGGCGGACCCAGAAGTCCGCCGAGCCCATCTCGTCGGAGACGAGGGCCCCGGTGAGGTTGGAGACGACCGGGATACGGGGGGTGTCGTACGTGATGCCCTCGGCCACCTTGCGGAAGTCGGCCAGCATCCCGTCCATGTGCGGCGAGTGGAACGCGTGCGAAACGGTCAGCCGCTTCGACTTGCGGTCCGGGAAGGCCGCAGCGATGGCGAAAGCCGCATCCTCATCACCCGCGACCACCACCGACTGCGGACCGTTCACGGCGGCGATGCTCACCCGGTCGTTCAGCAGCGGCAGGACCTCGTCCTCCGACGCCTGGACCGCGATCATGGCCCCGCCCGAAGGCAACGCCTGCATCAGACGACCCCGCGCGCCAACCAGCGCGCACGCGTCCTCCAGGGAGAACACTCCGGCGACATGCGCCGCCGCGATCTCACCGATCGAGTGCCCGGAGAGGAAGTCAGGCCGCACGCCCCAGCTCTCCACGAGCCGGAACAGCGCCACCTCCACCGCGAACAACGCCGGCTGCGTGAACTCCGTACGGTCCAGCAGATCACCATCCGTACCGAACAGGACATCCCGCAACGGCAGTTCCAGATCGAACCGCGCACACACCGCGTCCAGCGCGTCCGCGAACACCGGGAAGGCCTCGTACAGCTCACGCCCCATCCCGAGGCGCTGGCTCCCCTGCCCCGTGAAGAGGAACGCCAGCCCGCCGCCGGAAGCCGTGGCGCGCACGGCTCCGGCCGGCTGCTCACCGGCGGCGAGGGCCTTCAGCGCGGACAGGAACTCCTCGCGCTCCCGGCCCACGACGACGGCCCGGTGCGCGAGCGCCGACCTGGACGTGGCCAGGGAGTAGGCGACGTCGGCGGTGTCCGGCAGTTCCTCACCGGACGCGATCCACGACGCCAGCCGCTCGGCCTGCGACCGCAGGGCCGCGTCGCTCTTCGCGGACAACGTCCACGGGGTGACCGTCGGCCGCTTCCGCTCCGAAGCGGTCGGCGTTACGTCCTCGGCGCCGTCCGGAGCCTGCTCGATGATGGTGTGGGCGTTGGTGCCGCTGAAGCCGAACGAGGAGATGCCGGCCCGGCGCGGACGGCCGGTCTCCGGCCACTCCCGCCGCTCGGTCAGCAGGGCGATCTCCCCCGTCTGCCAGTCGACGTGCGGGGTGGGCTCATCCACGTGCAGGGTCTGCGGAAGCACCCCGTGCTGCATCGCCAGCACCATCTTCATCACACCCGCGACACCGGCCGCGGCCTGCGTGTGCCCGATGTTCGACTTGATCGAGCCCAGGAACAGCGGCTGCCCGTCGAGCCGCTCCCGGCCGTAGGTGGCCAGGAGCGCCTGTGCCTCGATCGGGTCGCCGAGGGTCGTTCCCGTGCCGTGTGCTTCGACGGCGTCCACGTCCGTGGCGGAAAGGCCGGCGCTGGCGAGGGCGGCGCGGATGACGCGCTGCTGGGACGGCCCGTTGGGGGCCGTCAGACCGTTGCTGGCACCGTCCTGGTTGATCGCGGAACCCCGCACCACCGCCAGGACCGGGTGGCCGTTGCGTCGGGCATCCGACAGCCGCTCCACGAGCAGCATGCCGACACCCTCACCCCAGCCCGTACCGTCCGCACCGGCGGCGAACGCCTTGATCCGGCCGTCGGCGGCCAGACCGCGCTGACGGCTGAAGTCGATGTAGGCACCCGGCGACGACATCACCGTCACACCACCGGCGAGTGCGAGCGAGCACTCGCCGTTGCGGAGCGCCTGGACCGCCCAGTGCAGGGCGACGAGCGAGGCCGAGCAGGCGGTGTCGATGGTCACGGCCGGACCCTCAAGCCCGAAGGCGTACGAAAGCCGACCGGACACGACGCTCGCCGCATTGCCCGTGCCGAGGAAGCCCTCGATACCGTCCGGAACGGTCTGGAGCATCGCTCCGTAGTCCTGGCCGTTGGTGCCGACGAAGACGCCGGCCTGGCTGCCGCGCAGCGTCTCGGGGTCGATCCCGGCTCGCTCGAACGCCTCCCACGTCGTCTCCAGCAGCAGCCGCTGCTGGGGGTCCATGGCGAGGGCCTCGCGCGGCGAGATCCCGAAGAAGTCGGCGTCGAAGTCCGCGACGTCGTAGATGAAACCGCCCTCACGGGCGTAGAAGGTGCCCTGCTGGTCCGGGTCCGGGCTGTAGAGCCGCTCCATGTCCCAGCCACGGTCGGCGGGGAACTCGCCGATGGCGTCTCCGCCTTCGGACAGCAACTTCCACAGATCCTCGGGCGTACGGACACCACCCGGGAAGCGGCAGCTCATCGCCACGATCGCGATCGGGTCGTCGTCGGCCGCGACGGTGACGGCGACCGGACCGGCGATCTCGGCCTGGCTGCCCAGCAGTTCATCACGCAGGTACGCGGTGAGGGCGGAAGCCGTCGGGTAGTCGAAGATCAGCGTCGCCGGCAGGGACACACCGGTCACGGCACCGAGCCGGTTGCGCAGCTCCACAGCCGTCAGCGAGTCGAACCCCAGTTCCTTGAAGGCGCGCTCGGCTCCGACGGCGTCAGCGCCGTCGTGTCCGAGTACCGCCGCGACCTGAGCGCGGACCATGCCGAGCAGCTCTCGCTCCAGCTCGGCCGCACCGAGCCCGGCCAGCCGGTCAACCGGCGAACCGGTCGCGTCGGGCCGGACGTCGGGCCGGGTCTCCACCAACTCGGCGAAGAGGGTGCTGGGCCGTACGAGGCCGAAGGCCGGGCCGAACCGCTCCCAGTCCACGTCCGCGACGAGCAGCGCCGCATCGCCGGAATCCCCGACGCTCTCTCGCAGTACGGCCATCGCCGTATCGGGCGCCATGGGCGGCAGCCCCTCGCGCCGCATCCGCGCGTCCATCGCCTCGTCGGCGGCCATGCCGCCGTCAGCCCACGGACCCCAGGCGAGGGAGGTCGCCGCCAGCCCGGCGGCCCGCCGCTGCTCGGCCAGAGCATCCAGGTAGGCGTTCGCGGCAGCGTAGTTACTCTGACCCGCCGCACCGGTCATCCCACTCATCGAGGAGAACAGCACGAAGGCGGCAAGCTCGATACCGAGCTCGACGGTCAGCTCGTGCAGGTTCAGAGCGGACGTCGCCTTGGCCCGCAGCACGCTCTCGAACCGCTCCGGCGTCAGCGCGTCGAGCACACCGTCGTCCAGGATCCCAGCGGTGTGGACCACAGCGGTCAGCGTCTCGGCCTCAGCGGCCAACAGCGTACGCAGAGCACCCCGGTCGGCGGCGTCACACGCCACCACCGACACCTCCACACCCAGCTCGCCAAGCTCCGCCGCCAGCTCGGCGGCACCCGGCGCGTCCGCACCACGGCGGCTGGTCAGGACCAGCCGCTCAGCGCCCGCCCCGGCCAGCCAACGAGCCACCCGGCCACCCAGGGCACCGGTACCACCGGTGATGAGCACCGTCCCGGACGGCACCCACGCACCCGAACCACCAGCAGCCGCACGAACCAGCCGACGCCCGAACACGCCCGACGACCGCACCGCGACCTGGTCCTCACCAGCAAGACCACCGGCCAGTACGGCGACCAGCCGGCCCATGGCCCGCTCGTCCCACACCTCGGGCAGATCGACCAGACCACCCCACCGCTCCGGCAGCTCCAGAGCGGCGACCCGGCCCAGACCCCACACCTGCGCCTGAACAGCAGACACAAGGAGATCGGAACGGCCCACACTCACCGCACCCCGGGTCAGACACCACAGCGGCGCCTCCACCCCAGCCGCACCCAGCACCTGAAGCAGCTCAGCGGTCGGAACCACCCCCGCCACCTCATCCAGCGCCAGCAGCGACACCACACCCGCAACCGCACTGGCACCCGTATCAGCCAGCAGCCCGGCCAGGGCGACGCGATCCGTACCCGGCTCGACCTGCACCCGGCGCACTTCGGCACCGCGTCCGGCCAGCGCCTCCGCCACGGCCGTGCCGTCCACGCCCTCGGCGGGCACCACGAGCAGCCAGATTCCCGACAACCGCGCACCGCCCGCGGAATCCGTCAGCGGCTTCCACGACACCCGGTAACGCCAGGCGTCCACCTCGGATCGAGTCCGCAGGCCACGGCGCCACGCCGAGAGGGCGGGCAGCGCCGGCAGGACGGAATCCCGGACGTTCTCGTCGTCCAAGTCCAGCGCGGCAGCCAGGGACTCCATGTCCTCGCGCTCCACCGCGTCCCAGAAGCGGGAGTCCACATCGTCCACGACCCCCTTGCGGGCCGCCGAAGCCGTCGGCATCTCCAGCCAGTAGCGCTGGCGCTGGAAGGCGTACGTCGGCAGCTCGATGCGGCGGGCACCCGTACCGGCGAAGAAGCCGGACCAGTCCACCTGCATACCCCGCACATGCGCCTGAGCCAGTGCCGTGACGACCGTCTCCGGCTCGGACCGCCCGCTGCGCAGAACGGGTACGAAGCCGACGGCCTGGCCGCTCACGCACTCCTGGCCCATGGCGGAGAGCACGCCCCCCGGGCCGATTTCGATGTACGTCGTCACGCCTGCCGTCTCCAGGGCCCGCATGCCGTCGAGGAAGCGGACCGCCTCGCGGACGTGCCGGACCCAGAACTCGGCCGAGGCCATCTCGTCGGTGACCAGGGCGCCGGTCAGGTTCGACACGACCGGGATGCGCGGGGCGTCGAAGGTGAGCCCCTCCACCACCTGGCGGAAGTCGTCCAGCATCCCGTCCATGTGCGGCGAGTGGAACGCGTGTGAGACCGTCAGCCGCTTGCTCTTACGGTCGGGGAACGCCTCCAACACGGCGGCAGCAGCATCCTCGTCACCGGCGATGACCACGGACGTCGGCCCGTTGACCGCCGCGATGCTCACCCGCTCGGTCAGCAGCGGCAGGACCTCGTCCTCCGAGGCCTGCACCGCGATCATCACGCCACCGCCCGGCAGCGCCTGCATCAGCCGACCACGCGCCGCCACCAGCACGCACGCGTCATCCAGCGACAGCACACCCGCGACGTGCGCGGCGGCAATCTCACCGATCGAGTGCCCGGAGAGGAAGTCGGGCTTCAGCCCCCAGCTCTCCACGAGCCGGAAGAGAGCCACCTCGACCGCGAACAGCGCCGGCTGCGTGTACTCCGTACGGTCCAGCAGATCGGCATCCGCACCGAACAGCACATCCCGCAACGGCACTTCCAGATCACACCGCGCACACACCGCGTCCAGCGCATCCGCGAACACCGGGAAGGCCTCGTACAGCTCACGCCCCATCCCGAGCCGCTGGCTGCCCTGACCCGTGAACAGGAAGGCGACCTTGCCGGAGACCGGCGCCCCCTCGATCACAGCAGCGGACGTACGGCCTTCCGCCAGTGCCGCAAGGCCGGCCAGCAGCCCCTCACGGTCAGCGGCCACGACCGCCGCACGGTCCTCGAACGACGCCCTGCCCGACGCCAGCGACCACGCCACGTCCACCGGACGCACATCCGCCGCGGAATCCGCCGCGGACAGTACGTAGGTCTGGAGGCGGCGCGCCTGCGCCCGCAGCGCCTCGCCGCCCTTCGCGGACAGCGTCCACGTCACCACCGGCAGCGGGGCGTCCTCCGTGGGCGTCTCCCCCATGTCGGTGACCGGCGGCTGCTCGATGATCGTGTGCGCATTCGTACCGCTGATACCGAACGAAGAGACACCGGCCCGGCGCGGACGGCCCGTCTCCGGCCATTCCACCGCCTCGGTCAGCAGGCTGACCTCGCCCGCCTCCCAGTCGATCTGCGACGACGGCGCGTCCACGTGCAGGGACTTCGGCAGCACGCCGTGCCGCATCGCCATGATCATCTTGATCACGCCCGCGACACCGGCAGCCGCCTGCGAGTGCCCGATGTTCGACTTGATCGAACCGAGCAGCAGCGGCCGGCCCTCCGGCCGGTCCTGGCCGTACGTCGCCAGCAGCGCCTGCGCCTCGATCGGGTCACCCAGCCGGGTCCCGGTGCCGTGCGCCTCGACCGCGTCCACATCGGCCGTGGCGAGTCCCGCACTGGCCAGCGCCTCACGGATCACCCGCTGCTGCGAAGGACCGTTCGGCGCCGTCAGGCCGTTGCTCGCACCGTCCTGGTTGATCGCCGAACCGCGCACCACGGCCAGGACCGGGTGCCCGTGACGACGGGCGTCCGACTGCCGCTCCACGAGCAGCATGCCCGCACCCTCGGCCCAGCCGGTGCCGTCCGCGCCGTCCGCGAAGGACTTGCAACGGCCATCCGCCGCCAGACCGCGCTGACGGCTGAAGTCGACGAAGGTCTCCGGCGTGGCCATGATCGCCACACCACCGGCCAGTGCCATGTCGCATTCGCCGTTGCGCAGCGCCTGGATCGCCCAGTGCAGCGCCACCAGCGAGGACGAGCAGGCCGTGTCGACCGTGACGGCCGGGCCCTCCAGGCCGAACGCGTACGAGACGCGGCCCGAGGCGATGCTGCCGGAGATTCCGGTGCCGAGGTAGCCCTCGACGCCCTCGGGCAGGTCCTCGCCGTTGCCGTATCCGGTCGCGTAGTCGTGGTACATCACGCCGGCGAAGACGCCGGTACGGCTGCCACGCATCGATACCGGGTCGATCCCGGCCCGCTCGAAGGCCTCCCACGAGGTCTCCAGCAGCAAGCGCTGCTGCGGGTCCATCGCCAGGGCCTCGCGCGGCGAGATCCCGAAGAACGCCGGGTCGAACTCCGCCGCGTCGTGCAGGAACCCGCCTTCACGGGTGTACGACGTACCGGCGTGGTCCGGGTCCGGGTGGTAGAGGGCTTCGAGGTTCCAGCCACGGTCGGTCGGGAAGGCGGTGATGCCGTCCTGGCCGGCGGCCACGAGCTGCCACAGGTCCTCCGGCGTCCGCACGCCACCCGGGAACCGGCAGCCCATGCCCACGATCACGATCGGGTCGTCCGTCACACCCGTGACCGGGCGTACGGGGGCCATCAGCCGTCCGCGGCCGACGTTCTGCTCGTCGGCCCCGACGGTGACGGCGAGCTCGGCCAGCAGGTGGCGGGCGAGGGCGACCGGCGTCGGGTAGTCGAAGATCAGCGTGGGCGGCAGGCGCAGACCGGTCTCGGCCTTCAGTACGTTGCGCAGCTCGACCGCCGTCAGCGAGTCGAAGCCCAGGTCCCGGAAGGCCCGTTCGGCGTCCACCGACTCGGCGCCCGAGTGCCCCAGGACCGCAGCCACGCGCCCGCAGACCAGTTCCAGCAGTGCAGCCTCGTGCTCGGCCACCGGCAGCGCCAGCAACCGCGCGACCAGCGGCGAACCACCCTCAGCGGCGCCGCCCCGACGCTCGACCGTCCGGCGCGCCGGTACCCGTACGAGTGCCCGCAGCAGCGCCGGCACCGAACCGGCCGACACCGCCTGCGCCCGCAGCACCGCGACGTCGAGGTGCATCGGCAGCAGCACCGCCGCGTCCTCCACCGTCATCGCCGTATCGAAGAGCGCGAGGCCCTCCTCGGCCGTGAGTGCCGCGACGCCTTCCCGGGCGATGCGCCGCAGGTTGGCCTCGTCGAGCTGTGCCGCCATGCCACCGGCGCTGCCCGCCTGCGGGGCCCACAGCCCCCAGGCCAGTGCGGTCGCCGGCAGGCCCTCGGCCCGCCGCTGCTCCGCCAGACCCTCCAGGAAGGCATTCGCGGCGGCGTAATTCGCCTGCCCCGCCGCCCCGAACGCGGCAGCCGCACCCGAGAACAGGACGAAGGCATCCAGGTCCAAGTCCCGGGTCAGTTCGTGCAGATACCACGCCGCGTCCACCTTCGGACGCAGCACCGTCGCCACCCGCTCCGGGGTCAGCGACTCCAGCACACCGTCGTCCAGCACACCCGCGGTGTGGACCACAGCGGTCAACGGATACTCGGCCGGTACGCCGGCCAGCAGCGCGGCGAGCGCCTCCCGGTCCGCCGTGTCACAGGCGACCAGGTCGACGTGCGCACCCAACTCGGCGAGCTCCGCGACGAGCTCATCCGCACCCTCGGCCGCCGGACCCCGACGGCTCGTCAACAGCAGCCGCTCAACCCCGTACGTGGAAACCAGGTGACGGGCGAAAAGCCGCCCCAGACTGCCCGTAGCACCGGTGACGAGCACCGTGCCGGAGGACCCGATCCGCACCCCGTCCCCACGCTCCGACGACGGCACCCGCACCAGACGCGGCGCACTGATCACACCACCACGGACCGCGACCTCCGGCTCCCCGGAAGCCAACGCCGCCACAACGGCAGCCGCAGACGCGGAAGACGCCTCGTCCACGTCCAGCATGACCAGCTGACCCGGGTTCTCGGACTGCGCGGACCGCAGCAGGCCGCGCACCGCGCCACCGGCCAGGTCCACCACACCCTCACCGGCACCGTCATCGGCCCCGGAGGTCAGCCACACCAGACGCGTACCGGCGAACCGCTCGTCCGCCAGCCACCCCTGCACCGTCTCCAGCGCTGCGGCGACCGCTCCGTGAACGGCTCCGACGACATCACCGCCGGGCACCTCACCGGTCGGCACGACGAACACCGCGTCCGGAACCGGCTCGCCCGCCGCCAAGGCCGCACCCAACGCCTCCGCGTCGGCGTACTCGGTGACCAACGCGCCCGTGTCGCCCAGTCCGAGCTCGTCCCGGCCCAGCACCGCCCACCGGAGGTCGGCCGCCACGACCGGCGCGCCGGCCGGGGCAGTCATCCACTCCACGCGGAACAGCGACTCCACGTGACCGGCACCGGCCGCGTTGACCTGCTCCGCCGAAGCGGGACGCAGCGTCAGCGACTCCACCGCCGCCACCGGCCGCCCCGACTCATCCGCCACCAGCAACGCCAGCGCATGCGGATCACCCGCACCCGTCGGCGTCAACCGCATCCGCAGAGCAGCAGCACCCACCGCGTACAGGGAGACACCGGCCCAGGAGAAGGGCAGCTGCGCGCCGGTCTCCGCCACGGCGGGGTCACCGTGGCCGATGGCGTGGAGGCCCGCATCGAGCAGGGCGGGGTGCAGCCCGAACCGGGCCGCGTCCTGGTGCCCGTGCTCCGGGAGCGCCACCTCGGTGAAGAGCTCCGCTCCGCGCCGCCAGGCGGCCTTCAGTCCCTGGAACAGCGGCCCGTAAGCCATGCCGTCCCCGGCGAGTTCCGCGTACAGCCCGCTCACGTCGACCGGGACGGCGTCCACCGGCGGCCACACCGCCAGCTCACCGAACTCCTGCGAAGCCTCCGAGCGGCCACCGGCCGCCAGCACACCCGACCCGTGGCGCGTCCACGGCTCTTCGGCCGCCGCGTCCTGACGACGCGAGTACACGGCGAACGACCGCCCACCACCCGCGCCGGGCGCCTCCACCACCAACTGGAGCTGCACACCGCCCCGCTCGGGCAGCACCAACGGCGCTTCCAGCGTCAACTCCTCCACCACATCGCAACCAACCTGGTCACCAGCCCGCACCGCCAGCTCCACGAAGGCCGTACCCGGCAGCAGCACACCGCCGTGGATCACGTGATCGGCGAGCCAGGGATGCGTGTCGAGCGACAGCCGGCCGGCGAGCAGCACTCCGTCCGAGTCGGCCAAGGTCACCGTCGCACCGAGCAACGGGTGAGCGGCGTCGCCGAGGCCGATCGACTCCGGATCCCCGCCGACGTAGGCCGCCGCAGCGGGCCAGAAGCGCTGCCGCTGGAACGCGTACGTCGGCAGGTCCACCCGCCGCGCACCCGTACCCGCGAAGAACGCCGACCAGTCAACGGCCAGGCCGCGTACGTGGATCTGCGCGAGGGCCGCGGTGGCCGACCGGTCCTCGGCCCGGTCCTTGCGGAGCACGGGCACGAAGACGGCATCCTCGCCGACGCACTCCTGGGCGAGGGCGGAGAGCACCCCGTCCGGGCCCAGCTCGACGTACGTCGTTACTCCGGCCGCCTCCAGGACGCGGACACCATCGAGGAAGCGCACGGCCTCGCGGACGTGGCGGACCCAGAAGTCCGCCGAACCCATCTCGTCGGAAACGATCGAACCGGTCAGGTTCGACACCACCGGGATCCGCGGGGCGTCGAAGGTCAGTCCCTCCACCACCTGGCGGAAGTCCTCCAGCATGCCGTCCATGTGCGGCGAGTGGAACGCGTGCGAAACGGTCAGCCGCTTGCTCTTACGACCGGAGAACGCCTCCACGACGGCGACCGCAGCATCCTCGTCACCGGCGATGACCACCGACGTCGGCCCGTTGACCGCGGCAATGCTCACGCGCTCCGTCAACAGGGGCAGAACCTCGTCCTCCGAGGCCTGCACGGCGATCATCACGCCACCACCCGGCAGCGCCTGCATCAGTCGGCCCCGCGCGGCAACCAGCGTGCACGCGTCATCCAGCGACAGCACACCCGCCACATGCGCGGCGGCGATCTCACCAACGGAGTGCCCGGAAAGGAAGTCCGGCCGCACACCCCACGACTCCACCAACCGGAACAGCGCCACCTCCACCGCGAACAACGCCGGCTGCGTGAACTCCGTACGGTCCAGCAGATCACCATCCGTACCGAACAGGACATCCCGCAAAGGCAGTTCCAGATCGAACCACGCACACACCGCGTCCAGCGCGTCCGCGAACACCGGGAAGGCCTCGTACAGCTCACGCCCCATCCCGAGGCGCTGGCTCCCCTGACCCGTGAAGAGGAAGGCCAGCCCGCCGCCGGAGGCCGCAGCGCGCACCAGCCCGGGCGCCGACTCACCGGCGGCAAGAGCGTTCAGCGCGGCGAGGAACTCCACCTGGTCCTCGGCGACGACAGCGGCCCGGTGTTCGAGCGCCGCTCGCGACGTGGCCAGGGAGTAGGCGATGTCGGCGGGGGCGTGCAGCCCGTCGTTCGCGGCGATCCAGGCACCCAGGCGTTCCGCCTGGATGCGGAGGGCAGCCGCGCTCTTCGCGGACACCACCCACGGGAGGACACCGGGACGCACCTGGGGCAGCCCGGCCGTCTCCGTCGCCTCGGCCTCGGCCTCGGGGGCCTGCTCGATGATGGTGTGGGCGTTGGTGCCGCTGAAGCCGAACGAGGAGATGCCGGCCCGGCGCGGACGGCCGGTCTCCGGCCACTCCCGCCGCTCGGTCAGGATCTCGATGTCGCCCGTCGTCCAGTCGACGTGCGGGGTGGGCTCATCGACGTGCAGGGTCTGCGGAAGCGCCCCGTGCTGCATCGCCAGCACCATCTTCATCACACCTGCGACACCGGCCGCGGCCTGCGTGTGCCCGATGTTCGACTTGATCGAACCGAGCAGCAGCGGCTGGTCTGCCGGGCGCTCCTGGCCGTACGTGGCCAGCAGGGCCTGCGCCTCGATCGGGTCACCCAGCCGGGTCCCCGTACCGTGCGCCTCCACCGCGTCCACATCCGTGGCGGAGAGGCCGGCGCTGGCGAGGGCGGCGCGGATGACGCGCTGCTGGGACGGCCCGTTGGGCGCCGTCAGACCGTTGCTGGCACCGTCCTGGTTGATCGCGGAACCCCGCACCACCGCCAGCACGGGGTGGCCGTTGCGCCGCGCGTCCGACAGCCGCTCCACGAGCAGCATGCCGACGCCTTCGCCCCAGCCGGTTCCGTCCGCACCCGCCGCGAACGCCTTGATCCGGCCGTCGGCGGCCAGACCGCGCTGACGGCTGAAGTCGATGTAGGCACCCGGCGACGACATCACCGTCACACCACCGGCCAGCGCGAGCGAGCACTCGCCGTTGCGCAGCGCCTGAACGGCCCAGTGCAGCGCCACCAAGGAGGCGGAGCACGCCGTGTCGACGGTCACGGCCGGGCCCTCAAGCCCGAACGCGTACGAAAGACGACCCGAAACGACGCTCGCCGCGTTACCCGTACCGAGGAAGCCCTCGATGCCCTCCGGGACCACCTTGAACGTGCCGTCGTAATCCTGGCCGTTGGTGCCGACGAAGACTCCGGCCTGGCTGCCGCGCAGCGTCTCGGGGTCGATCCCGGCTCGCTCGAACACCTCCCACGTCGTCTCCAGCAGCAGCCGCTGCTGGGGGTCCATGGCGAGGGCCTCGCGCGGCGAGATCCCGAAGAAGTCGGCGTCGAAGTCCGCGACGTCGTAGATGAAACCGCCCTCACGGGCGTAGAAGGTGCCCTGCTGGTCCGGGTCCGGGCTGTAGAGCCGCTCCATGTCCCAGCCACGGTCGGCGGGGAACTCGCCGATGGCGTCTCCGCCTTCGGACAGCAACTTCCACAGATCCTCGGGCGTACGGACACCACCCGGGAAGCGGCAGCTCATCGCCACGATCGCGATCGGGTCGTCGTCGGCCGCGACGGTGACGGCGACCGGACCGGCGATCTCGGCCTGGCTGCCCAGCAGTTCATCACGCAGGTACGCGGCGAGGGCGGAGGCCGTCGGGTAGTCGAAGATCAGCGTCGCCGGCAGGGACACACCGGTCACGGCACCGAGCCGGTTGCGCAGCTCCACAGCCGTCAGCGAGTCGAACCCCAGCTCCTTGAAAGCGCGTTCCGCACCCACCGTGCCGGAACCCTCGTGTCCGAGCACCGCCGCGACCTGAGCGCGGACCATGCCGAGCAGCTCCCGCTCCAGCTCGGCCGCACCGAGCCCGGCGAACTTCCCGACCGGCGTACCGGTGGCTTCCGCGCGGGCAGCCGGCCCGGCGGGGCGGGTCTCGGGCAGTTCGGCGAAGAGGGTGCTGGGCCGTACGACGGTGAAGGCGGGGCCGAACCGCTCCCAGTCCACGTCCGCGACGAGCAGCGCCGCGTCACCCGACGGGGTCACGCTCTGCCGCAGCACGGCCATCGCCGTATCGGGCGCCATGGGCGGCAACCCCTCACGCCGCATACGGGCGTCCATCGCCTCGTCGGCCGCCATACCGCCCTCAGCCCACGGACCCCACGCGAGGGAGGTCGCAGGCAGCCCGGCGGCCCGCCGCTGCTCGGCCAGAGCATCCAGGAAGGCGTTCGCGGCAGCGTAGTTACCCTGACCGGCCGCACCGATCGTGCCGCTCATCGAGGAGAACAGCACGAAGGCGGAGAGCTCGATCCCGAGCTCGACAGTCAGCTCGTGCAGGTTCAGCGCGGACGTGGCCTTCGCCCGCAGCACGCCCTCGAACCGCTCGGCGGTCAGCGCGTCCAGCACACCGTCGTCCAGGATCCCAGCGGTGTGCACGACAGCGGTCAAGCCGTCGGCTTCACCCGCGAGGAGCGTACGCAGCGCATCGCGATCGGCGGCATCACACGCCACCACCGAAACCTCAACACCCAGCCCGGACAGCTCCGCCACCAGCTCAGCAGCACCCGGCGCGTCCGCACCCCGACGGCTGGTCAGCACCAGCCGCTCAGCGCCCGCACCGGCCAGCCAACGAGCCACCCGACCGCCGAGAGCACCCGTACCACCAGTGACGAGCACCGTCCCGGACGGCACCCACGCACCCGAACCACCAGCAGCCGCGCGAACCAGCCGACGCCCGAAGACCCCCGACGACCGCACCGCGACCTGGTCCTCACCAGCGAGACCACCGGCCAGCACGGCGACCAGCCGGCCCATCGCCCGCTCATCCCACACCTCGGGAAGGTCCACCAGACCACCCCACCGCTCCGGAACCTCCAGAGCGGCAACCCGACCCAGACCCCACACCTGCGCCTGAACAGCAGACACCAGAAGGTCGGACCGACCCACACTCACCGCACCACGGGTCAGACACCACAACGGCGCCTCCACCCCAGCCGCACCCAACCCCTGAAGCAGCTCAGCGGTGGGAACCACCCCAGCCGCCTCATCCAGCGCCAACAGCGACACCACACCCGCGACCGCACCCGTGTCAGCCAGCGCGGCACGCACCGCGCCACCCTCCACCACGACCCGACGGACCTCAGCCCCCCGCCCGGCCAGCGCACCCACCACAGCAGCGTCATCCACACCACCGGCAGGCACCACGACCAACCAACTACCCGACAACCGCGCACCGCGCGCCGAATCCATCAGCGGCTTCCACGACACCCGGTAACGCCAGCGGTCGACCTCGGACTGCGTCCGCTGGCCACGGCGCCAGGCCGACAGCGCCGGCAGGACCGAACCCCACGCACTCTCGTCCGCCATCTCCAGCGTGCCGGCGAGGGACTGCGCGTCCTCGCGCTCCACCGCGTCCCAGAAGCGAGAGTCCAGATCACCGGCGAAACCGCTCCGGGCAGCCGTGCCCGTGAGCTGCAGCCAGTAGCGCTGGCGCTGGAAGGCGTACGTCGGCAGCTCGATCCGGCGGGCACCCGTACCGGCGAAGAAGCCGGACCAGTCCACCTGCACACCCCGCACATGGGCCTGAGCCACGGCACCGGTGACCGACTCGGCCTCCCCACGGGCTGCCCGCAGAACGGGGAGGAAGGCGGTGTCCGCGTCACCGGTCAGGCACTCCTGCGCCAGCGCCGACAGCACACCGTCCGGCCCGAGTTCGACGTACGTCGTCACGCCCGCGACCTCAAGCGCACGGACACCATCGAGGAAGCGCACGGCGTCCCGAACGTGCCGCACCCAGAAGTCCGCCGAACCCATCTCATCGGAGACGAGGGCGCCCGTCAGGTTCGACACCACCGGAATACGCGGCGCCTCGAAGGTGAGCCCCTCCACCACCTGGCGGTAGCCGTCCAGCATCCCGTCCATGTGCGGCGAGTGGAACGCGTGCGAAACGGTCAGCCGCTTCGACTTCCGGTCCGGGAAGGCAGCCACGACCGCCGTCGCCGCATCCTCGTCACCGGCGATAACCACCGACGTCGGCCCGTTGACCGCCGCGATGCTCACCCGCTCGGTCAGCAGCGGCAGGACCTCATCCTCCGACGCCTGCACCGCGATCATCACGCCACCACCCGGCAGCGCCTGCATCAGCCGACCACGCGCCGCCACCAGCACGCACGCGTCATCCAGCGACAGCACACCCGCCACATGCGCGGCGGCAATCTCACCGATCGAATGCCCGGAGAGGAAGTCGGGCTTCAGCCCCCAGCTCTCCACGAGCCGGAACAGCGCCACCTCCACCGCGAACAGCGCCGGCTGCGTGTACTCCGTACGGTCCAGCAGATCGGCATCCGCACCGAACAGCACATCCCGCAACGGCACTTCCAGATCACACCGCGCACACACCGCGTCCAGCGCATCCGCGAACACCGGGAAGGCCTCGTACAGCTCACGCCCCATCCCGAGCCGCTGGCTGCCCTGCCCCGTGAACAGGAAGGCGACCTTGCCGGAGACCGGCGCCCCCTCGATCACCGCAGCCGACGTACGGCCTTCCGCCAGCGCCGCAAGACCCGCCAGCAGCCCTTCACGGTCAGTGGCCACGACCGCCGCACGGTCCTCGAACGACGCCCTGCCCGACGCCAGCGACCACGCCACGTCCACCGGACGCACATCCGCCGCGGACAGCACGTACGACTCAAGCTGACGGGCCTGCGCCCGCAGGGCCTCTTCACCCTTCGCCGAGAGCACCCACGGCACCACCGGCAGCAGCGCCCCCTCTACAGGTGTCTCCGCCTCCACCGCGACCGGCGGCTGCTCGATGATCGTGTGGGCGTTCGTACCGCTGATACCGAACGAAGAGACACCGGCGCGGCGCGGACGGCCCGTCTCCGGCCATTCCACCGCCTCGGTCAGCAGGCTGACCTCGCCCGCCTCCCAGTCGATCTGCGACGACGGCGCGTCCACGTGCAGGGACTTCGGCAGCACGCCGTGCCGCATCGCCATGATCATCTTGATCACGCCCGCGACACCTGCCGCCGCCTGCGTGTGCCCGATGTTCGACTTGATCGAACCGAGCAGCAGCGGCTGCCCCTCCCCACGCTCCTGGCCGTACGTCGCCAGCAGCGCCTGCGCCTCGATCGGGTCACCCAGCCGGGTCCCCGTACCGTGCGCCTCCACCGCGTCCACCTCGGCGGCCGACAGCCCCGCACTGGCCAGGGCCTCACGGATCACCCGCTGCTGCGACGGACCGTTCGGAGCCGTCAGGCCATTGCTCGCACCGTCCTGGTTGACCGCCGATCCGCGCACCACGGCGAGGACCTGGTGGCCGTTGCGCCGCGCATCCGACTGCCGTTCCACGAGCAGCATGCCCGCACCCTCGGCCCAGCCGGTGCCGTCCGCGCCGTCCGCGAAGGACTTACAACGGCCATCCGCCGCGAGACCGCGCTGACGGCTGAAGTCGATGAACGTCTCCGGCGTGGCCATCACCGCCACACCACCGGCCAGTGCCATGTCGCACTCGCCGTTACGCAGCGCCTGGATCGCCCAGTGCAGCGCCACCAGCGAGGACGAGCAAGCCGTGTCGACCGTGACCGCAGGGCCCTCCAAGCCGAAGGTGTAGGCGATACGACCGGAGGCGATGCTGCCGGCGTTGCCGGTGCCGAGGTAGCCCTCGACACCCTCGGGCAGTTCGTCTCCCGCGCCCGCACCGTCTCCGATGCCGATGCCGCTCACGTAGTCGTGGTACATCACGCCGGCGAAGACGCCCGTACGGCTGCCCCGCAGCGACGCCGGGTCGATCCCGGCCCGCTCGAAGGCCTCCCACGAGGTCTCCAGCAGCAACCGCTGCTGCGGGTCCATGGCGAGGGCCTCGCGGGGCGAGATCCCGAAGAACGCCGGGTCGAACTCCGCCGCGTCGTGCAGGAAACCGCCCTCACGGGTGTACGACGTACCCGCGTGGTCCGGGTCCGGGTGGTACAGCGCCTCACCGTTCCAGCCACGGTCGGTCGGGAAGGCCGTGATGCCGTCCCCACCCGACGCCACCAGCTGCCACAGGTCCTCCGGCGTCCGCACGCCACCCGGGAACCGGCAGCCCATGCCCACGATCACGATCGGGTCGTCCGCGACGCCCGCTGCGGCCCGTACCGGCGTCCGCCGACCGTGCTCAGCCCGGTCAACGGAACCGCCGTTCACGGCGAGCTCGGCCAGCAGGTGACGGGCAAGGGCGACCGGCGTCGGGTAGTCGAAGATCAGTGTCGGCGGCAGACGCAGACCGGTCTCGGCCTTCAGTACGTTGCGCAGCTCCACCGCCGTCAGCGAGTCGAAGCCCAGGTCCCGGAAGGCCCGTTCGGCGTCCACCGCCCCCGCACCCGCGTGGCCCAGGACCGCCGCGACCCGGCCGCAGACCAGCTCCAGCAGCACCCCTTCGTGCTCGGCCACCGGCAGCGCCAGCAACCGCGCGACCAGCGGCGACCTACCCTCCCCAGCGCCGCCCCGACGCTCGACCGTCCGGCGCGCCGGAACCCGTACCAGTGCCCGCAGCAGCGCCGGCACCGAACCGGCCGACACCGCCTGCGCCCGCAGCACCGCGACATCGAGGTGCATCGGCAGCAGTACCGCCGCGTCCTCCACCGCCATCGCCGCATCGAAGAGCGCCAGGCCCTCCTCGGCCGCCAGCGCGCCGACCCCGTCCCGGGCGATGCGCCGCAGGTCGGCCTCGTTGAGCTGTGCCGCCATACCGCTGCCACCGCCCTGCGGGGCCCACAGCCCCCAGGCCAGTGCGGTCGCCGGCAGGCCCTCGGCCCGCCGCTGCTCCGCCAGACCCTCCAGGAAGGCATTCGCGGCGGCGTAGTTCGCCTGCCCCGCCGCCCCGAACGCGGCAGCCGCACCCGAGAACAGGACAAAGGCATCCAGATCCAGGTCCCGGGTCAATTCGTGCAGGTTCCAGCCCGAGTCCACCTTCGGACGCAGTACGGCGGCGACCCGCTCCGGGGTCAACGACTCCAGCACCCCGTCGTCCAGCACACCCGCGGTGTGGACCACAGCGGTCAACGGATACTCGGCCGGCACGCCATCCAGCAGCGCGGCGAGCGCCTCCCGGTCCGCCGTGTCACAGGCGACCAGGTCGACGTGCGCACCCATCCCAGCGAGCTCCGCGACGAGCTCATCCGCACCCTCGGCCGCCGGACCCCGACGGCTCGTCAACAGCAGCCGCTCGACCCCGTACGCGGAAACCAGATGGCGGGCGAAAAGCCGCCCCAGACTGCCCGTGGCGCCAGTGACGAGCACCGTGCCGGAGGACCCGATCCGCACCCCGTCCACACGCTCCGACGACGGCACCCGCACCAGACGCGGCGCACTGATCACACCACCACGAATGGCCAGCTCCGGCTCACCGGAAGCCAACGCCGCCGCGACCACGGCCGCAGACGCGGAGGACACCTCGTCCACGTCCAGCATGACCAGCTGACCCGGGTTCTCGGACTGCGCGGACCGCAGTAGGCCGCGCACCGCGCTGCCCGCCAGATCCGCCACACCCGCACCGGCCCCGACGGCCACCGCACCCGAGGTCAGCCACACCAGACACGTACCGGCGAACCGCTCGTCCGCCAGCCACTCGCGCACCGTCTCCAACGCCGCGTTCACGGCGCCATGGACAGCGCCCACGACACCGTCGACCGGCAGCCCGGCGGACGGAGCGACGAACACCGCGTCCGGAGTCGGCTCGCCCGCCGCCAGCGCTGCGCCCAACGCCTCCGCGTCGGCGTACTCGATGACCAGCGCGCCCGTCGCGCCCAGTCCGAGCTCGTCCCGGCCCAGCACCGCCCACCGA
This sequence comes from Streptomyces sp. NPDC102258, assembly GCF_055584685.1. Taxonomy (NCBI): domain Bacteria; kingdom Bacillati; phylum Actinomycetota; class Actinomycetes; order Kitasatosporales; family Streptomycetaceae; genus Streptomyces; species Streptomyces sp. NPDC102258. The sequence continues at coordinate 124,944 of NZ_JBVJLO010000013.1, read as the reverse complement.
AGCTCCCTGAGGGCGACCTCCTGGGGGGCCACAGCCGCCCACTCCACGCGGAACAGCGACTCCACGTGACCGGCACCGGCCGCGTTGACCTGCTCCGCCGAGGCCGGACGCAGCGTCAGCGACTCCACCGCCGCCACCGGCCGCCCCGACTCATCCGCCACCAGCAACGCCAGCACATGCGGATCACCCGCACCCGTCGGCGTCAACCGCATCCGCAGAGCAGCAGCACCCACCGCGTACAGCGAGACACCAGCCCAGGAGAAGGGCAGCAGCGCACCCGAAGCGGCCTGCCCGGACGGGTCGCCATAACCGATCGCGTGGAGCCCCGCGTCGAGCAGGGCGGGGTGCAGCCCGAACCGGGCCGCTTCCCGACGCCCGTCCTCCGCCAGCGCCACCTCCGTGAACAGCTCGTCTCCGCGCCGCCAGGCGGCCGTCAGCCCCTGGAACAGGGGACCGTAGGAAACTCCGCCTTCGGCCAGCTCCGCGTAGAGACCGCTGATGTCGACCGGGACGGCGTCCACCGGCGGCCACACCGCCAGCTCACCGAACTCCTGCGAAGCCTCCGAGCGGCCACCGGCCGCCAGCACACCCGTCCCGTGACGCGTCCAAGGCTCCTCGCCCGCCGCGTCCTGACGACGCGAGTACACGGCGAAGGGACGCCCGCCGCCCACCGCCGGCGCCTCGACCACCAACTGGAGCTGTACGCCCCCACGCTCGGGCAGCACCAACGGCGCCTCCAGCGTCAGCTCCTCCACCACATCGCAACCGACCTGGTCACCGGCTCGCACCGCCAGCTCCACGAAGGCCGTACCCGGCAGCAGCACACCGCCATGGATCACGTGATCGGCGAGCCAGGAATGCGTGTCGAGCGACAGCCGGCCGGCCAGGATCGCGCCTTCGGAGTCGGCGAGGGCCACGGTCGCGCCCAGCAGCGGGTGACCGGCGTCGCCGAGGCCGATCGACTCCAGATCACCGCCGGCGAAGGCCGCCGCAGCGGGCCAGAAGCGCTGCCGCTGGAACGCGTACGTCGGCAGGTCCACCCGCCGCGCACCCGTACCCGCGAAGAACGCCGACCAGTCGACGTCCACACCCTGTACGTGCGCCTGCGCGAGGGCGGTGACCAGCGCCTCTGCCTCAGCCCGGTCCTTGCGCAGCACGGGCACGAAGACGGCGTCCTCGCTCACGCACTCCTGCGCCAGCGCCGACAGCACACCGTCCGGCCCGAGCTCGACGTACGTCGTCACGCCCGCGGCCTCCAGGACGCGGATGCCGTCCAGGAACCGCACGGCCTCGCGGACGTGCCGCACCCAGAACTCCGCCGAACCCATCTCGTCGGAGACGACCGAACCGGTCAGGTTCGATACCACCGGGATCTGCGGAGCAGCGAACGTGACGCCCTCCACCACCTGGCGGAAGTCCTCCAGCATGCCGTCCATGTGCGGCGAGTGGAACGCATGCGAAACAGTCAGCCGCTTGCTCTTACGACCGGAGAACGCCTCCACGATCGCGACCGCAGCATCCTCGTCACCGGCGATGACCACGGACGTCGGCCCGTTGACAGCCGCGATGCTCACGCGCTCCGTCAGCAGCGGCAGAACCTCATCCTCCGAGGCCTGCACGGCGATCATCACGCCACCACCCGGCAGCGCCTGCATCAACCGCCCACGAGCCGCCACCAGCGAGCACGCATCATCCAGCGACAGCACACCCGCCACATGCGCGGCGGCAATCTCACCGACCGAATGCCCGGCCACGAAGTCGGGCGTGACGCCCCACGACTCCACCAGCCGGAACAGCGCCACCTCCACCGCGAACAACGCCGGCTGCGTGTACTCCGTACGGTCCAGCAGCTCCGCATCAGCGCCGAACAGCACGTCCCGCAGCGGCACTTCGAGATCAACCCGCGCGCACACCGCGTCGAGCGCGTCCGCGAACACCGGGAAGGCCTCGTACAGCTCACGCCCCATCCCGAGCCGCTGGCTGCCCTGACCGGTGAACAGGAAGGCGGTGCGGCCGTCACCGGCCGCGCCCGTCGCGGTCCGAGGCGTGGGCTCACCAGCGGCGAGGCGCGTCAGCGCGTCCCGCAGGTCCTCACCGTCATCCCCGGCGCCCACGAGGACGATGCCCGCCCGGTGGTCGAGGTGTGCGCGGCTCGTGGCGAGGGAGTAGGCCACGTCGAGCGCGCCCTGGCGGCCCGCTCCGTCGGCCGCGTCCAGGTACGCGGTCAGGGTCGCCGCCTGGGCCCGGACGGCCTCCTTGGTCTTGCCGGAGAGCAGATACGGAAGGACACCGGCCGGGCGTACGGCCGACGGCGCGGCGACGCTCTCGGACGGTTCGGCGGCGTCCGGTGCCTGCTCGATGATGGTGTGCGCGTTGGTACCGCTGATGCCGAACGAGGAGACACCGGCGCGGCGCGGACGGCCGGTCTCCGGCCACTCGACGGCCTCGGTCAGCAGGCTGACCTCGCCCGCCGCCCAGTCCACGTGCGGCGTCGGCGCGTCCACGTGCAGGGTCTTCGGCAGCACCCCGTGCCGCATGGCCAGCACCATCTTGATCACACCCGCCACACCGGCAGCGGCCTGCGTGTGCCCGATGTTCGACTTGATCGAACCGAGCAGCAGGGCACGGCCCTGCGACCGCTCCTGCCCGTACGTCGCCAGCAGCGCCTGCGCCTCGATCGGGTCGCCCAGCCGGGTCCCCGTACCGTGCGCCTCGACCACGTCCACATCGGCCGCCGACAGACCGGCACTGGCCAGCGCCGCACGGATCACCCGCTGCTGTGAGGGCCCGTTCGGCGCGGTCAGGCCGTTGCTGGCACCGTCCTGGTTGATCGCCGACCCGCGCACCACGGCCAGTACCGGGTGCCCGTGACGCCGCGCGTCCGACAGCCGCTCCACCAGCAGCATGCCGACGCCCTCACCCCAGCCCGTACCATCCGCACCGGCCGCGAAGGCCTTGATCCGGCCGTCCTCCGCCAGACCGCGCTGACGGCTGAAGTCGATGAAGTTCTCGGGCGTCGACATGACGGTGACACCGCCGGCCAGCGCCATGTCGCACTCGCCCTGCCGCAGCGCCTGGACCGCCCAGTGCAGGGCGACGAGCGACGACGAGCAGGCGGTGTCGATGGTGACGGCCGGGCCTTCGAGCCCGAGGGCGTAGGAGACGCGGCCGGACATGACGCTGCCCGCGTTGCCCGTGCCGACGTGCCCTTCCAGGCCGTCCTGTGCGTGGGCGACCAGGGAGAGGTAGTCCTGGCCATTGGTGCCGATGAAGACACCGGCCTGGCTGCCGCGCAGCATTCCGGCGTCGATGCCGGCGCGCTCGAACGCCTCCCACGCGGTCTCCAGCAGCAGGCGCTGCTGCGGGTCCATGGCGAGGGCCTCGCGCGGCGAGATCCCGAAGAAGTCGGCGTCGAACTCGGCCGCGTCGGCGAGGAATCCGCCCTCGCGGGTGTACGAGGTGCCCGCCCGGTCCGGGTCGGGACTGTAGAGCCGGTTCAGGTTCCAGCCGCGGTCGGCCGGGAACTCCGCCACCGCGTCCGTGCCCTCGGAAAGGAGGCGCCACAGGTCTTCCGGAGTACGGACCCCGCCCGGGAAACGGCAGCTCATCGCCACGATCGCGATCGGGTCCCCGTCGACCGCCGACGCGACGGGCAGCAGCGCGCCCGAGACGGGGACGCTGCCCACGAGCTCGGTGCGGAGGTACTCGGCCAGGGCGGCGGAGGTGGGGTAGTCGTACACGAGGGTGACGGGGAGCCGCAGCTCCGTCGCCGCGCCGAGGCGGTTGCGCAGCTCGACGGCGGTGAGGGAGTCGAAGCCCAGCTCCTTGAAGGCACGCTCCGCGCCGACCGCTTCGGCGCCGCCGTGACCGAGGACGGCCGCGACGTGCGTGCGGACCAGGGTCAGCAGCTCCCGCTCCTGCTCGGTGGGCGCGAGGACGGCGAGGCGGCCGGACAGGGTGAGCGAGCTGCCGGCGTGCGCGCCCGCCTGCCCGTGTCGTCCCCCGGACACGGCCATGGACTGCGTGGCGGCACGGTTCTCGCGTACTTCGTCCAGCTCGCCGAAGAGTTCGCTGGGGCGCACGGCGGTGTGGTGGGCGAGGTAGCGGTCCCATTCGACGTCGGCCACCGTGACGGCGACGTCCTGGGCTCCGACGGCCTGCCGGAGGGCACGGATGGCGTGCTGTACGTCCATGGGCGGTACGCCGTCGCGGCGCATCCGTGCCTCAAGGGCCTCGTCGGCGGCCATGCCGCCCTCGGCCCACGGACCCCAGGCGACCGACGTCGCGACCAGCCCGGCGGCACGCCGCTGCTCGGCCAGGGCATCCAGGTAGGCGTTCGCGGCAGCGTAGTTGCCCTGACCGGCCGCACCGATCGTGCCGCTCATGGAGGAGAACAGCACAAAGGCCGACAGCTCGATACCGAGCTCGACGGTCAACTCGTGCAGGTTCAGCGCGGACGTCGCCTTGGCCCGCAGCACGCTCTCGAACCGCTCGGCGGTCAACGCGTCCAGCACACCGTCATCCAGCACACCAGCGGTGTGCACCACAGCGGTCAGCGTGTCGGCCTCAGCGGCCAACAGCGTACGCAGAGCACCCCGGTCGGCGGCGTCACACGCCACCACCGACACCTCAACACCCAGCCCGCCAAGCTCCGCCACCAACTCAGCGGCACCCGGCGCGTCCGCACCACGGCGGCTGGTCAGCACCAGCCGCTCAGCACCCGCACCGGCCAGCCAACGCGCCACCCGACCACCGAGAGCACCCGTACCACCAGTGACGAGCACCGTCCCGGACGGCACCCACGCACCCGAACCACCCGTAGCAGCCGCACGAACCAACCGACGCCCGAACACGCCCGAGGACCGGACCGCGACCTGGTCCTCGCCGGCAAGACCACCCGCCAGCACCCCGGCCAGGCGGTCCATCACCCGCTCGTCCCACACCTCGGGCAGATCGACCAGACCACCCCACCGCTCCGGCAGCTCCAGAGCAGCGACCCGGCCCAGACCCCACACCTGCGCCTGAACAGCAGACACCAGGAGATCCGAACGCCCCACACTCACCGCACCCCGGGTCAGACACCACAACGGCGCCTCCACCCCGGCCTCACCCAACTCCCGCACCAGCTCAGCCGTGGGCACCACACCCGCGGCCTCATCCAGCGCCAGCAGCGAGACCACACCGGCCACCGGATCCGTCTCGGCCGACACGGCACGCACCGCACCGCCCCCGACCCGACGGACCTCGGCACCCCGACCGGCCAGCGCGTCCACCACGGCCGCCGCCAGGGCGTCGTCCTCGCACGCGTCCGGCACGACGACCACCCATGTGCCACGCGGCACCACGGACGACACGGCCGCCGCCGTGAGCGGCTTCCACGACACCCGGTAGCGCCAGCCGTCGACCCGCGCCTGCTCCTGGTTCTGCCGGCGCCATGCCGACAGGGCGGGGACGAAGTCGCTGAAGCTCGCTTCGTCGTCCACCTCCAGCTCGGTCAGCAGGGACGCCAGATCGCCCCGCTCCACCGCGTCCCAGAACCGCGCGTCCACGGCGTCCCCGGACACGGCGGGGGCAGCGGTTCCGCCCGCCAGGGCCGGCTCCGGCCAGAAGCGCTGGCGCTGGAAGGCGTACGTCGGCAGTTCCACCGGCCCGGCACCCGTACCGGCGAGGAAGGCGGACCAGTCCACCCGCGCACCCCGTACGAACGCCCGGGCCACGGCGCCGACCACGGACTCCGCTTCCGCGCGCCCCGCGCGCAGAAGCGGAACGATCGCGGTGTCCGCGTCACCGGTCAGGCACTCCTGCGCCAGTGCCGACAGCACTCCGTCCGGCCCGAGTTCGACGAACGTCGTCACACCGGCCGCCTCCAGCGCCCGGACACCGTCCAGGAAGCGGACGGCTTCCCGGACGTGCCGCACCCAGAACTCGGCCGAGGCCATCTCGTCGGAGACGACCGAACCGGTCAGGTTCGACACCACCGGAATACGCGGTGCCTCGAAGGTGAGCCCCTCCACCACCTGGCGGAAGTCGTCCAGCATCCCGTCCATGTGCGGCGAGTGGAACGCATGCGAGACCGTCAGCCGCTTGCTCTTACGCCCGGAGAACGCCTCCAGCACGGCGACCGCAGCATCCTCGTCACCGGCGATGACCACCGACGACGGCCCATTGACCGCGGCAATGCTCACCCGGTCCGTCAGCAGCGGAAGAACCTCGTCCTCCGAGGCCTGCACGGCGATCATCACGCCACCACCCGGCAGCGCCTGCATCAGCCGACCACGCGCCGCCACCAGCACGCACGCGTCATCCAGCGACAGCACACCCGCCACGTGCGCGGCGGCAATCTCACCGATCGAATGCCCGGACACGAAGTCCGGCCGCACACCCCAGCTCTCCACGAGCCGGAACAGCGCCACCTCCACCGCGAACAACGCCGGCTGCGTGTACTCGGTCCGGTCCAGCAGATCGCCGTCCGTACCGAACAGCACGTCCAGCAGCGGAAGTTCGAGGTCGAACCGCGCGCACACCGCGTCCAGCGCGTCCGCGAACACCGGGAAGGCCTCGTACAGCTCACGCCCCATCCCGAGCCGCTGGCTGCCCTGACCCGTGAAGAGGAATGCCAGCCCACCACCCGAGACCTCGCCCCGCACCAGCCCGGGTACGTCCTCACCGGCGGCGATGGCGCGCAAGGCCGCCGTCAGTGCCTCGCGGCTCTCGGAGCCCGCGACCAGGACGGCTCGCGTCTCGAACTTCGACCGCTGGGCGGCGAGCGAGTACGCGGTGTCCGCGAGGACGGCCTGCGGGTTCCCGCTCAGCCAGGAAGCCAGCCGGCTCGCCTGGGCGCGCAGCCCGGCGGGGTTCTTGCCGGTGACGACGAAGGGCAGGGCCGGTACGGTGCCACGGATCGGGGCGTCGGGCGCCGCGGCCTCGTCCGCCTCCGCCAGGGGGGCCTGCTCGATGATCGTGTGGGCGTTGGTGCCGCTCAGACCGAACGAGGAGACACCGGCCCGGCGCGGACGGCCGGTCTCCGGCCAGTCCACCGCCTCGGTCAGCAGCTCGACGTCACCAGCCGTCCAGTCGACGTGCGGGGTCGGCTCATCGACATGCAGGGTCTGCGGAAGCACCCCGTGCCGCATCGCCATCACCATCTTGATCACACCCGCCACACCGGCAGCGGCCTGCGTGTGCCCGATGTTCGACTTCACGGAACCAAGTAGCAGCGGCCGCCCCTCCGGACGCTCCTGCCCGTACGTGGCCAGGAGCGCCTGCGCCTCGATCGGGTCACCCAGCCGGGTCCCCGTACCATGCGCCTCCACCGCATCCACATCAGCGGCCGACAGACCCGCCCCGGCCAGCGCCGCACGGATCACCCGCTGCTGGGAGGGCCCGTTCGGCGCGGTCAGGCCGTTGCTGGCACCGTCCTGGTTGATCGCCGACCCGCGCACCACGGCCAGTACCGGGTGGCCGTTGCGCCGCGCGTCCGACAGCCGCTCCACCAGCAGCATGCCGACGCCCTCGCCCCAGCCCGTACCGTCCGCACCGGCCGCGAACGCCTTGATCCGGCCGTCCTCCGCCAGACCGCGCTGACGGCTGAAGTCGACGAAGGCATCAGGGGTGGACATCACGGTCACACCACCGGCGAGCGCCATGGTGCACTCGCCCTGCCGCAGCGCCTGCACGGCCAGGTGCAGGGCGACGAGGGAGGAGGAACAGGCCGTGTCGACGGTGATGGCCGGGCCTTCGAGCCCGAACACGTAGGAGAGGCGGCCGGAGACCACGCTCGCCGCGTTGCCCGTGCCGACGTGGCCTTCGAGGCCGTCGGCCTCGCCGGCGACGAGGGAGAGGTAGTCCTGGCCGTTCGTGCCGACGAAGACACCGGCCCGGCTGCCCTTCAGCCCGGCGGGGTCGATGCCGGCCCGCTCGAAGGCCTCCCAGGACGTCTCCAGCAGCAGGCGCTGCTGCGGGTCCATGGCGAGGGCCTCGCGGGGCGAGATCCCGAAGAAGTCGGCGTCGAAGTCCGCGACGTCGTAAAGGAATCCGCCCTCGCGCGTGTGGGACGTGCCCGGCCGGTCGGGGTCGGCGTCGTACAGCCGCTCCAGGTCCCAGCCGCGGTCGGCCGGGAACCCGGCGACGGCGTCGGTGCCCTGGGCCAGGAGGTGCCAGAGCTCTTCCGGAGTGCGGACTCCGCCCGGGAAACGGCAGCTCATCGCCACGATCGCGATGGGGTCGCCGTCGGTCGCCACCGCCGTCGGCAGTGCGGCGTCCGCCTCCGGCGCGCTGCCCGCCAGCTCGCCGCGCAGGTACCCGGCGAGGGCGGTCGAGGTCGGGTAGTCGTACACCAGGGTGGTCGGGAGCTTCAGCCCGGTGGCCGCGCCCAGGCGGTTGCGCAGGTCGACGGCGGTGAGGGAGTCGAAGCCCAGTTCCTTGAAGGCACGCTCCGCGCCCACCGCGTCGGAGCCCTCGTGTCCGAGGACGGCGGCGACCTGCGTACGGACCAGGGCGAGCAGCTCGCGCTCCTGCTCGGCCCGCGGCAGCCCGGCCAGCTTCGCGAACGCCGCTCCGGCGACCTCGGCGCCAGTCACCACGGTGCCGTGACCAGTACGCGCGGCCTCGCCCGCCGACGCGGTGGTGACGAAGTCGTGGACGAGGGGGTGGGGCCGGACGGCCGCCAGGACGGCCGCGTACCGGTCCCAGGCGATGTCCGCGACGGTCAGGGCGGTCTCGCCCGCACCCACGGCCTGCGCCAGCGCGGCGATCGCCGCGTCGGGAGCCATCGGCGGCACGCCCTCACGCCGCATGCGCGCGTCCATCGCCTCGTCGGCGGCCATACCGCCCTCGGCCCACGGACCCCAGGCGATCGACGTCGCGGCCAGCCCGGCAGCACGCCGCTGCTCGGCCAGGGCGTCCAGGTAGGCGTTCGCGGCAGCGTAGTTGCCCTGACCGGCCGCACCGATCGTGCCGCTCATCGAGGAGAACAGCACGAAGGCGGCAAGCTCGATACCGAGCTCGACGGTCAGCTCGTGCAGGTTCAGAGCGGACGTGGCCTTGGCCCGCAGCACGCTCTCGAACCGCTCGGGCGTCAGCGCGTCGAGCACACCGTCGTCCAGGATCCCAGCGGTGTGCACCACAGCGGTCAGGCCGTCGGCTTCACCCGCGAGCAGCGTACTCAGCGCATCGCGATCGGCGGCGTCACACGCCACCACCGACACCTCCACACCCAGCCCGGACAGCTCCTCCACCAGCTCAGCAGCACCCGGCGCATCCGCACCCCGACGGCTGGTCAGCACCAGCCGCTCAGCACCCGCACCGGCCAGCCAACGAGCCACCCGACCGCCCAGGGCACCAGTACCACCGGTGACGAGCACCGTCCCGGACGGCACCCACGCACCCGAACCACCAGCAGCCGCGCGAACCAGCCGACGCCCGAAGACCCCCGACGACCGCACCGCGACCTGGTCCTCACCAGCAAGACCACCCGCCAGCACGGCGACCAGCCGGCCCATCGCCCGCTCGTCCCACACCTCGGGCAGATCGACCAGACCACCCCACCGCTCCGGCAGCTCCAGAGCGGCAACCCGACCCAGACCCCACACCTGCGCCTGAACAGCAGACACCAGGAGATCCGAACGCCCCACACTCACCGCACCCCGGGTCAGACACCACAGCGGCGCCTCCACCCCGGCCACACCCAACTCCCGCACCAGCTCAGCGGTGGGAACCACCCCCGCCACCTCATCCAGCGCCAGCAGCGACACCACACCCGCGACCGCAGCCGTATCGGCATCAGCCAGCGCGGCACGCACCGCACCACCCTCCACCACCACCCGGCGGACCTCAGCCCCCCGCCCGGCCAGCGCACCCACCACAGCAGCGTCATCCACACCACCGGCCGGCACCACAACCAACCAAGCACCCGACAACCGCGCACCAGCCGCCGAATCCACCAGCGGCTTCCACGCGTCCCGGTAGCGCCAGCCGTCCACCTCGGACTGGGTCCGTACCCGGCGGCGCCACGCCGACAGGGCCGGAACGACCTCGCTGAGCGGCTGCTCGCCGTCCGCGTCCAGTTCGAGGGCGACGGCGAGCGCGGCCACGTCCTGGTGCTCGACCGCGTCCCAGAACTGGGCGTCGGCCGGGTCGCTCCCGTGCGCCGGGGTGTGGGCCGGCTCGGCCGCCGCCGTGCGGGCGTTCATCCAGTACCGCTGCCGCTGGAAGGCGTACGTCGGCAGTTCCACGCTCCGGGCGCCCGTATCGGCGTAGCAGGCGGCCCAGTCCACGGCCGTGCCCCGGACGAACATGCGGGCGACGGCGTCGAGCAGGGTGGCCGGTTCGGCGCGGCCGGCGCGCAGGGCGGCGGCGAACACGGGGTGGGCGGGGTCCTGCGGGTCGGTGATCAGGCAGTCCTGGGCGAGGGCGGTGAGGACCGGGTCGGGGCCGAGTTCCAGGAAGGAGTCGGCGCCTCGGGCCCGGAGGGTGCGGACGCCGTCGAGGAAGCGGACGGCTTCGCGGACGTGGCGGACCCAGTGCTCGGGGTCGGCCAGTTCGGCGGCCGTGGCCGTGGTGCCGGTGAGGAGGGAGACGACGGGCAGGGTGGGCGTGCCGTAGTCGAGGACCTGGGCCACCCGGCGGAACTCGTCCAGCATGGCGTCCATGTGCGGCGAGTGGAACGCGTGGCTCACGGTCAGTCGCTTGGTCTTGCGGCCGAGCGCCGCGAAGGCGTCGGCGACCGCCTGGGCGGCGTCCTCGTCGCCCGCGACGACGACCGACTGGGGGCCGTTGACGGCGGCGATGCTCACGCCGTCGGTGAGCAGCGGCAGGACCTCGTCCTCCGAGGCCTGCACGGCGATCATCGCGCCACCCGCGGGCAGCGCCTGCATCAGCCGGCCGCGGGCAGCGACCAGTGCGCAGGCGTCTTCCAGCGACAGGACGCCCGCCACGTGCGCGGCGGCGATCTCTCCGATCGAGTGTCCGGCCACGAAGTCGGGGGTGACGCCCCACGACTCGACCAGCCGGTAGAGGGCCACCTCGACCGCGAAGAGGGCGGGCTGGGTGTAGCCGGTCTGGTGCAGGAGGGCCGCTTCGGGCGTGTCCTCTTCGGCGAACAGGACGTCGAGGAGCGGGAGTTCGAGCTGTTCGTTCAGGTACCAGCAGGCGTCGTCGAGGGCGTCCGCGAAGACCGGGTAGGTCTCGTAGAGTTCGCGGCCCATGTCCAGGCGCTGGCTGCCCTGGCCGGTGAAGAGGATGGCGGTGCGTCCCGCGGCGGGTGCGCCGTGGACGACGGCGGGGGTGTCGGTGGCGTCCGCGAGGGCGTGCAGGCCGCGCTGGAGGGCGGGGCGGTCCTCGCCGAGGACGACGGCCCGGTGTTCGAAGCGGGCGCGGGTGGCGGCGAGCGAGTGGCCGATGTCGAGGGGGTCCGCGTCGGGGTGGGTGTCGAGCCAGTCGCCGAGGCGCCGGGCGGCCGCGCGCAGGGCTTCGGGGGTCTTGGCGGACAGCGTCCAGGGGAGCGGACCGGCCGCCGCCTGCCCGGCGGGCTGGTCGTCGTCCCCTCGCGCTGCTTCCGCTTCTTCGCGGTCCTCGGCCGGCGGCTCTTCGATGATGGCGTGGGCGTTGGTGCCGCTCATGCCGAACGAGGAGACGCCCGCCCGGCGCGGAGCGTCGGTCGCGGGCCATGCGAGGGGTTCGGTCAGCAGGGAGACGGCTCCGGACGCCCAGTCGACGTGCGGGGTCGGCGCGTCGACGTGGAGGGTCTTGGGCAGCACGCCGTGGTGCATCGCCATGACCATCTTGATGATCCCGGCGACGCCGGCGGCGGCCTGGGTGTGGCCGATGTTGGACTTGAGGGAGCCGAGGCGCAGCGGCCGGTCTCCGGGGCGGTCCTGCCCGTACGTGGCCAGGAGCGCCTGGGCTTCGATGGGGTCGCCGAGGGTGGTGCCGGTGCCGTGGGCCTCGACGGCGTCGATGTCGGCGGGGGTCAGGCCGGCGTTGGCGAGGGCCTGGCGGATGACGCGCTGCTGGGCGGGTCCGCTGGGGGCGGTGAGGCCGTTGCTGGCGCCGTCCTGGTTGATGGCGGTGCCGCGGACGACGGCGAGGACGCGGTGGCCGTGGGCGCGCGCGTCGGAGAGGCGTTCGACGAGGAGCATGCCGGCGCCTTCGCCCCAGGCCGTGCCGTCGGCGGCGGCCGCGAAGGGCTTGCAGCGGCCGTCGGGGGCGAGGCCGCGCTGGCGGCTGAAGGAGACGAACGAGCCGGGGCTCGCCATGACGGCGACGCCGCCCGCGAGGGCGAGGGAGCATTCGCCGGTGCGCAGGGCCTGGACGGCGAGGTGCAGGGCGGCGAGGGAGGAGGAGCAGGCGGTGTCGACGGTGACGGTGGGGCCTTCGAAACCGAAGGTGTAGGCGATGCGGCCGGAGGCGACGCTCGCGGCGTTGCCGGTGACGAGGTAGCCCTCGAAGCCGTCGGCGGCGTCTTCGAGCCGGGGCCCGTACTCCTGGGTTTCGGCGCCCACGAAGACGCCGACCTGGCCGCCGCGGAGTGCGGCGGGGTCGACGCCGGCCCGGTCGAACGCCTCCCAGGAGGTTTCCAGCAGCAGGCGCTGCTGGGGGTCCATGGCGAGGGCTTCGCGCGGGGAGATTCCGAAGAACGCGGCGTCGAATTGGTCGGCGTCGTGCAGGAATCCACCTTCACGCGCATAGCTGGTGCCGGACCGGTCGGGGTCCGGGTCGTAGAGGGAGTCGAGGTTCCAGCCGCGTCCGGTGGGGAATTCCGAAATGGCGTCGGTGCCGGTGGCGACGAGGTTCCAGAGCGCTTCGGGGGAATGGACGTCGCCGGGGAAGCGGCAGCCGATTCCGACGATGGCGATCGGTTCGTCACTGCTGATGGCGGCGGTGACGGGGGCCTCGGCGGGGGTGGTCAGGCCCAGGAGCAGGGCGTGGATGCGGCGGGCGAGGGCGGCGGGGGTGGGGTGGTCGAAGGCGAGGGTGACGGGCAGCCGCAGGCCGGTGCCGGCCACGAGGCGGGCGTGCAGGTCAACGGCGGCGAGGGAGTCGAAACCGAGGTCGAGGAAGGAGCGGTGGGGGTCGAGGACCGTGGGTGCGTTGTCGCGCAGGGCGGCGAGGACGAGGTCTCCGACCCGGTCGAGCAGGAGGGCGTGCTGTTCTCCCTCGGTCAGCCCGGAGAGGTGCGCGCGCCACCGTTCCGGGCTGTCGCCGCCGCTGACGTCCAGGGTTTCGCCGGCCTCGGGGGCGCCGTCGATTTCGGCTGCGAAATCCTGGGACTCGTTCAACATCGCGCGCTCCATCACTCCGTGCAGAGAAACCTAAGACCGGTTATGACCCTGGCACGGGGCAGGCGGCGCAGAAACCCCTAACGGTCCCCTACGGGCCCCTATGGGGGTCCCGCGCATTGCCTGGCACATATGCGAGTTGCGACCGCATCATAATGCCCACGAAGAGGGGCGGGCGCAAGAATTCGGAGGAATTGAAATTCGGGACCTGGGGCCCCTTTGCGGCGCGGTGGTGCCCGGGTACGAAGCGGAGGGGCGGTCACGGGGACCGCCCCTCCGCCTCCGGGGGTGCGCCAGTTGGTCTGTGGTGTGCTCCGGTGTGGTCTCGTGCGGTGCGGTGCCGCGGGCCGGCGCCCGGGCGGGCGCCGTGCGGCGGCGTCAGTGCCGGGCCGGGACCCGTTCGAGGAACGGGGCGAGCAGGCCCGGTACGGCGTCCTCCGCGAGGGCGAGGCCGTCCGTGAGGGCCACGTCGCGGATCTTGTAGACACCGTTGCCGGCGGCGGTGGCGGCGCCGAGGGTGAGCAGGCCGGCGCGGCGCTGGAAGACGGAGCGGGTGAGGGACCAGCCGATGACGCCGTCCGTCTGGAGGGCCGCGGTGCGGCGGGTGAAGGTGCCGGACCGGGTCACGAGGTAGGGGCCGTGGACGGCGTGGCCGAGGTTGCGGTAGGCGTCGAAGGCGAAGGCCACGCCGGCGCAGAGCAGGACGACGGCGGTGATCCATCCGGTGTGGACGAGGACCGGGGTCAGCCACAGTCCGAGGCCGACGAGGGGGGCGGCGATCAGGACGGACCAGGTCAGGGCGCGGTTGACCCGGCGTCGCAGGGCGGCGCGGGGGTGCGGTGCGAGCCGTGCCGCGGTGATCGGGGATTCGCTTTCGCCGAGGACGTCGGCGGCGATGCTCCGGGCCAGGGCCAGCGGGACGGGCGGGGTGAGGCGGCTGCGGCTGCTGTTCTCGTCCTCGTCGCCGAGGCCGCTGGCGACGGCCTTGACGCGGGCGCCGCCGGCCCAGCGCAGCAGCAGCGGTTCGGCCAGTTCGGCACCGCGCAGCCGCTGTTCCTCGATGCTGACGGAGCGGGTGACGAGGAGGCCGCGGCGGACCCGGAGCAGGCCGGTCTCGGGCCGGTCGAGGCGGTAGCCGCCCCAGCCCTCTATGAAGGTGGCGGTGGAGCCGGCGATGCCGATGAGGACGATGGCGACGAGGGCCACCAGGAGGCCGTACCAGAGGGGTACGGAGCCGAAGCGGTCCTCCAGGTCCTTGACGACGCCGAGTTCCAGCGGGTCGACCTTCATCTCGTGCAGGGTGCGGTAGACCGAGCCGACGGCGATGAAGACGCCGCCGACGCCCCAGAGGGTGAGCGGCGCGTACCGCAGCCATGCCCAGTCGAGCTCGGCGAGGGTGGCGTCGGTGTCGGGGTCGGCGGTCTTCAGGCCCTGGCGGGCGTGGCGCAGTTCGCTGAGCCGCCCGCGCAGTTCCTCGGCGTCGCGGACGGCGAGGCCGTCCAGGGACAGGCCGCCGCCGGAGGTGGCCTGGTCGCCGGTGGAGATCTTCAGAGAGGTGAGGCCGAACACCCGGTGGAGGGGGTTGGCCGTCAGGTCGACGCTGCGGATGCGGTCGACGGGGATCGCGCGTTCGCTGCGGAAGAACCAGCCCTTGTGGAGTTCCACCCGGTTGTCGGTGATGCGGTACCGGGTGGTGAGCAGGCGCATCACGCTGATGCCCGCGATGACGAGGCAGGTGATGAGGAAGGTGGCGCAGGTGATCAGGACCTGAAGGGTGATCTTGCCGCCGGTGAGGACGGTGGTGGCGCCGAAGGTGGCCAGCGGTGCGGCCACGACGCTCAGGTTGACGAGGAACAGGCGGGGGTTGAGGCGTCCCCACGTATCGGTGGCGGCCGTATCGGTCTCGGCCCGGTCGGCGTGCCGTGCCGCGCTGTCCCGGGTCACGTCGCGTCTCCCGGTACGGCCTGGGTGGCGCTGGTGAGCCGCTCGACGAGCTCGGTGGCGGTCCGGTGGTCCAGTCCCTTGATCTTCACCGCGCCGGCTGAGGAGGCGGTGGTGGCGGTGATCCCGGAGAGCCCGAAGAGCTGCTGGAGCGGGCCGCGGAGCATGTCGACGGTCTGGACGCGGGACAGGGGGACGACCCGCCAGCGCTGCCAGAGCCATCCGGAGGCGGCGTAGACGGCCTCGTCGGTCATCTCCCAGCGGTGCACCCGGTAGCGCCAGATGGGCATGATGCCCATGTAGAGGAGGCCGGGGACGAGGGTGATGAGGAAGAAGGGCCCGAAGACGAAGCGCGCCGGAGTGATGAACAGCCAGAGCACGCCGAAGACGATCGGGAGCGGCAGGGCGAAGAGGGACGACTGGAGGGTCCACCAGCCGATGGCGCGGGTCTCGACCCGGTTGCGAGGCGGACGGAGCCTCAGTTCTTGGTTGTCTAGCACTGCGTCACCCTGGTTCCTGAAGGATCTTGGATCGTCGCCGGTCAACTCGTACCGCCTGGTTTCGCCGGTCAACTCGTACCGCCTGGTTCTCGGTTCGCGTCACGGCCGTCGGCGACCGGTGCCGTCGCGGCCGGTACGGCACGCAGCCGGGACAACAGGACGGCGGCCCGGGCTCCGGCCATCGACAGCGACATCAGGGCGAGCGAGCTCTGGAGGGCCTCGACGCCGCTGAGTTGGTAGTCGGTGGTGAAGCGCGCGATGCCCGCGCCGTACCAGTGTTCGCAGCCGTACGCGAAGAGGATCTGGGCTCCGAAGAGGAAGGCCCAGACGGCCGCGTGGCCCGGCCCGCCGACGCTGCGGACGTCTCCCGCACGGTCTTGGTGGGCGGTGAGCAGGGCGCTCGCGACGAGTCCGCAGATGCCGCCCACACCGATGGCGGCGAAGTGCAGCGACATGTCGTTGCCGGCCGTCGGGAACGAGTGTACGCAGACGCCGATGACGACGACGGCCACCAGTGTGGGGCCGGTGATCCTCAGGACGGTGATGCGCCGGTTGCCGGAGTCGGTCGCGAGGATGACGGCCAGGATCGTCGCGCTGGTGATGACCGCCGTCGTGAACTGCCCCACGTGACCGAACCCGCCCTTTCCGCACTGCCCCGACGTCCGTCGTCGCGGCGCTCCGTCCGCTGGTTCCACCGTAGGCGGGGCGGGGCGGCCGGGGTGCCGACCGATCGGTGGGACCGGCTGTCAACCGATCGACGGACACCGTCGGGGCTCGTGGTAGGACTGGTGCCGTGCACATTTACACGCAGGAGGAGGTTCCGCGGAAGGCCCACGATCGCGGGCTCGACTCGGGGGGCCGCTGGTTCGGTCTGTGGGACGGGTACTTCGCCGTGTCCTACCTCGTCACGGTCGCCTTGCTGTTCACCTCCGGCGAGGGCCAGGTCCACCGGGCCTTCGCCATCGGGGCGCTGACGCTGATCGTGCCCTGGTACGCGGGGGTGGGCCGCAAACCGATGATCGAGCGGACCAGGGGGCGGCGCAACCTCGTCTTCTCCGCCGGCCTGTTCCTGTTGTTCGCCTTTTCCAGCACGCTCGACCTCGGGGGCTCCTTCGCGCTCTTCGCGGTGGTCCCGATGCTCATGATGAGCCTGTCGATACCGCCGGCGATCGTGCTGGTCGTCCTGGCCAACCTGTGGCCGGTGACGGTGGTGTGGCTGCGGGCCGGGGAGTTCGACCCGGCGATCCTCTCGGTGCTGCCCATCTCGCTGCTGGGCATCGCCCTGTCGGTGCTGCTCGGCCTGTGGATCACCCGGGTGGTGCAGCAGAGCTCCGAGCGGGCCGAGCTGATCGACGAGCTGCGGCGCAGCCGGGAGCGCGAGGCGTACCTGTCCCACCAGGCCGGCATCTCGGCCGAGCGGGAGCGGCTCGCCCGGGAGATCCACGACACCCTGGCGCAGAGCCTGACCAGCATCATCAGTCTGGTGCAGGCCGCGGAGTCGGAGGTCGTGGGCAATCCGGATCGGGCGCGGTCGCGGCTCGGCCTGGCGGGACGGGTCGCCCGGGACAGCCTGGCGGAGGCCCGCGGGTTCGTCTCGAAGCTGACCCCGCCGGCGCTGCGGGAGAGCTCGCTGGTGCGGGCCGTACGCCGGCAGGCGGACCTGCTGAAGGAGGAGACGGGCCTGGCGGTGCGGTGCACGACCGGGGGCGAGGAGCAGGCCCTGCCGATGGCGGTGAGCGTGGTGCTGTTGCGCGCGGCGCAGGAGGCGTTCGCGAACGTGCGCAAGCACGCGCGCGGCGCCCGGGAAGTGGAGGTACTGGTGGGGTACGCGCCGCTGGAGGTACGGCTCGTGGTCCGCGACGACGGCGCGGGCTTCGCTGTGGACGCCGGACCGGAGGCCGGGCCGGGGGCCGGGCCCGGGGCCGGGGCGGACGGGGGCGACGCGCAGAGCGGTTTCGGGCTGCGCGGAATGTGCGCCCGGGTGGCGGAGATCGGGGGAACGGTGCGGGTCGACAGCAGCCCGGGTGCGGGGACGACCGTGGCGGTGACGGTGCCGCTGGGCGCGGCGGGAGAGGAGTCGGACGGTGAGTGAGCGCGACCCGATCGGGGTGCTGCTCGTCGATGACCACCCGGTGGTGCGGGAGGGTCTGTCGGCGATGCTGGAGCTGGACGCGGGCATCCGGGTCGTGGGGCAGGCCGGCTCCGGCGAGGAGGCGGTCCTGCAGGCCGGGCGGCTACGGCCGGACATCGTCCTGCTCGACCTGCGGATGGGCGCGATGGACGGGGTGACGGCGACCGGTCACATCCTGCGGGAGTCGCCCGGTACGAAGGTGGTCATCGTGACCACGTACGAGGACGACGCCGACATCCTGCGGGCGGTGGAGGCGGGCGCGGCGGGCTATCTGCTCAAGGGCAGTTCGCGCGAGGAGCTGGTGCAGGCGGTGAAGGCGGCGGCGCGCGGTGAGACGGTGCTGACGCCGTCGCTGGCGCCGAAGCTGTTCCGGGCCCGGGTGGTGGAGCCGCCGGTGCTGTCGGAGCGGGAGCGGGAGGTCTTGCAGCTGGTCAGGCAGGGCCGGACCAACGCGGACATCGGACGGCGGCTGTTCATCAGCGAGGCGACGGTGAAGACCCATCTGCTGCGGTCGTTCAAGAAGCTGGCGGTGTCGGACCGCACGGCGGCGGTGATGGCGGCCCTGGAGCGGGGCCTGCTGTCCTGACGGGCCACCGCGCGGCCGGCCCGCGCGGTGGGCGGGGCAGGGCGGGGCGGGGGCCGGGTGCCCGGGGTCGCACTCCCCCGGGCACCCGGCCCCCTTTTTTCTTGCATCGGGTTCCCCGCACGGGACCCGCGTCAGGGGCGTCAGGCGATTCCGGGCAGGCTGAGGTCCCAGAGCCGGCCGGGCAGGTCGCGGCGCCGTTTGACCTTCAGCTTGCGGTAGATCCTGGTCAGGTGCTGTTCGACCGTCGAGACGGTGACGTACAGCTTCGTGGCGATCTCCCGGTTGGTGTGGCCGCGCGCCGCCAGCAGCGCCACCCGGGCCTCGGCCTCGGACAGCACCTCGGCCTCGTTCGGCGGTTCCGCCTCGCGCCCGGCCACGGCGGGGACGGGTTCGCCGTCGCCGCGGCCCGGGGTGAACTCCTGGCACAGCGGCTGCGCCCCGCAGGACTTGGCGACGTGCCAGGCCTTGCGGACGAGCATCCGGGCCCGGTTGAAGTCTCCGGCGGCGCGGTGGGCGCTGCCCAGTTCCCCGAGCGTCCTGGCCAGTTGGAGCCGGTCAGGACCCTGTTCCAGGATCTCCACGGCCTCGGTGAGCCGCTTCAGGCGGTAGCCGAGGTCGCCGCTGGTGCGGGCGAGCGCGTAGAGCAGGGGACCGCGCGGGCGGGCGCCGGCCGGGGCCGTCTCGCGCTGGCGCTGCTGTTCGACGTACTCCCGGGCGCGCGGCACGTTGCCGATGGCGAGCCACGCCTCGGCGGCGTCCAGCCGCCACGGCGCCGGTTCGGCGGCCTCCATGTTCCAGGCCTGCATCAGTTCCCCGCAGGTGAGGAAGTCGCGCAGGGCGGCGTGGTAGCGGCCGGTGGCGAGGTGGCAGCGGCCCCGCGCCCGGAGGTAGTGCAGCCCGAGCCGGGTCTCCAGCATCGTCTCGGGTACGGGCTGTTCGAGCAGGCTCATCGCCTCTTCGATGTTGCCCATCTGGGTCTCGGCCTCGATGAGGACGCCCAGCGGCAGGGCGACGCCCACACCCCAGCACGGTACGGATATCAGGGACATGGCCTGGCGGGCCTGGGCGGCGGCCCCCGGCAGGTCGCCCTGGCGCAGGGAGATCTCGGCCCGGACCACGCCGAGGGCCGCTTGCCAGGTCGGCGCGTTGTGGGCGGAGCACTCGCCGAGCAGCCGGTCGATCCAGGTCAGCGCGAGGTCCAGGCGGCCCGCGTAGACGAGCGTCAGGGCGGCGAGGACGAGGGGGGTGAGGGTGCGGTCGCTGAGGTGGTAGCGCTGCAGGACCCGGGTGGCCTCGGCGACGGCGGCTTCGGCGTGGCCACCGCGCAGCGCGGTGCGCATGGCCTCGGCGGCGGGTACGTGGGCGTCGTCGGGCATGTCGTCGTGGGCGGCGGTGCCCGCGCCCGCGAGGAACCGGCCCGCGGCCGGTGTACGCGGGTGGCCGGGCGCGGTGGCGCCGGGGGTTCCGGCGGGCGCTCCGGCCGGGGCTCCGGCGAGGGCTCCGCCAAGGGCTCCGGCCGGGGCGAACACCTCCCGTACGGGAGGGCTGATCACGGACAGCCAGTCCTGGGCGGCGGCGAGCGTGCCGGGTTCGTAGGCGAAGGGGGCTCCGGTCTCCCGCGCCGTGTCGGCGTCGCTCTGCAGGCGGCGTATCTCCTCGGCGGCCTGGCGGGCCTCGCCCATCCAGGCCAGGCAGGACACGGCGTGCAGCAGGTCGCGGTCGGTGAGCCGGCCGGCGCAGAACTCCCGGGACAGCTGGCGCAGGTGGCTCTCGGCGGCGACCGGGCTGCTGCGCCAGACGATGCTGACCAGGCGGGACTTCAGGGCGGTGCGGCGGGAGCCCTCGGGGCAGGAGTCGACGGCCAGTTCACCGCAGCGCAGGGCCAGTTCGGGGTCGCCTTCGACGAGGGCGTACTCGGCGGCGTCCTGGAGGACCGGGATCGCCCAGTCCTCCACCGGCTTGCGGGCGGCGAGCAGGTGGCGGGCGACGTCGAGGGAGGCCGCCCCTTCCTGGTGCAGGAGCCGCGCGGCGCGCTGGTGCAGTGCGGACAGCGCCCCGGGCGGGGTCGCGGTGAGCACGGCGGTCCGGGTCGCGGCCGCGCGGAAGGCGCCGTCGCGCAGGATCCCGCACCGTCCGAGGTCCTGGACGGCCTGTTCGGCGGTCTTGACGTGCACGTCGGTGATGCGGCTGAGCAGGGCGGGCGGGCAGGAGTCCCCGAGGACGGCGATGCCCCGGGCGACGGCGGGCACGTCGGGGTCACCACGGTGCAGGCAGTCCAGGACGGCGCGCTCGAAGGTCTCGGCGGGGTGGAGCGGCTGGAACGGTTCGCTGTCGCCGAGCGTGGCCAGACCGTCCTCCAACAGGGCCTTGACCAGCAGCGGGTTGCCGCCGGTGGCCTCGTGGCAGTCGGCGGACAGCCGCTGTGCGGCGGCGGTGGAGAAGTGGCCGCCGAGGAGGCGGCCGGTGCCGTCCGCGCTGAGCAGGGGGAGGCGGAGGGTGGTGCAGTTGGGCTGGCGCTTGAGTTCGGCGTGGAAGTCGAGCTGGGCGGGCAGCAGGCGTACGGCCTCGGTGAGGACGACCAGGACACCGGCCTGGCGCACCCTGCGCGCCAGACACAGCAGGAACGCGCGGGAGAGTTCGTCTCCGTGGTGAACGTCGTCGACGGCGATGACGACGGTACGGTCCCGGGCGATCCGCAGCAGCGAGGCGCAGACGTGGGGCAGCACCCGCATGCCCGACTCGACGGCGCTCGTGGCGTCGGCGCCGTCCTCGGCGTGGGCGCTCACCCCGTCGAGCAGCGCGGTGGCTTCGGCGTGGACGGCGGGGTCCAGCGGTGCGGCGCTGTCGAGGATGCGGCGCAGGATGCCGAAGGGAAGGTAGCGCTCGGCGCGGGAGCCCGCTGCTTCGAGGACCAACGCCCCGTCGTTCAGCGCCTGTTCCGTGAAGCGTTCCAGCAGGGTCGTCTTCCCGCCGGCGATGGGGCCACTGATGACGGCGACGCGTCCGCGACCCCGGCGGGCGCTGTCGAAGAGGCCGTTCAGCGTCTCCCACTCGTACTCGCGCTCGATCAGCATCGCCTCCACGGCGTCCCCTTCCCCCGGCCTGCCTGAGCGTGCCCTGCCCTGCACTGCGTCGTGCCTCCTCGCGCCCCCGCCGGGCGGGCGGGGTGATTGGGGTGGTCCGGGGCGCTCCGGCTCCCCTCCGTGCGGGGAGGGGGTGTGCCGGGCGCTCCGCGGATCCCGTTCGTCCGTACGTCGCCGGGCCGGCCGCCGGTCGTGCGGTCCGTCCCGGCGTGCTCAGCCCTTCGGGGCGGCGACCGTCGCGAGGCCCTCCGAAACGATCTTCAGGATGCGCGCCTGGTGCCGGGCGAGAAAGAAATGACCACCGGGGAAACAATGGAGGCCGAATTCGCCCCGAGTGTGCGCTTCCCAGGCTTCCGCTTCCTCGCGGCTGGTGCGGGGGTCGGACTCGCCGGTCAGCACGGTGAGGGGGGCGTTCACCGTGTCATCGGCCGCGGCCCGGTAGTTCTCGATCGCCGTGTAGTCGCTGCGAATGGCGGGGAGCACCATGCGGAGAATCTCCTCGTCACCGAGAATGGCCGCGTCGGTACCGCTGAGTTCCCGCATTTCGGCGACGATGCCGTCGTCATCGCGCAGGTGCACGGTTTCGTGGCGGAAACTCGACGGTGAGCGCCGGCCCGAGGCGAAGACGCGGACGGGGCTGATCCCGTGGTCACGCTCCAGCCGGCGGGTCACCTCGAAGGCGAGGACGGCGCCCATGCTGTGGCCGAAAAACGCCAGCGGCTTGTCCGTCCAGGGCAGGAGTGCGCTGGTCAGGGCGTCGGCGTAGACGCCGATGTCGGTGATCCCCGGCTCGTGCCGGCGGTCCTGGCGTCCGGGGTACTGGACGCTGACGACGTCCACCGCCGGGGCCAGGGCCTGGGACATGGGGAAGTAGAAGGAGGCGGATCCGCCGGCGTGCGGGAGGCATACCAGGCGGATCGGGCTTTCGTCCGCGGCGTGATAGCGGCGGATCCAGCCATCGGTATTACGGTTGTCGATCAAGGGATGAAAACTCCGTGTTCCAGTCCGGAGCAGCGCCTGAACCCGGCGATCCGAGCTCATTCGCGGCTTCCGCACACGCGTTCCGTTGCCCTATGTCTAGCAGAGCGCCAAACCCCCCAGTACCCCTAAGTTCCGAACCCCTATACGCCCGAAAATCGCCACCCGTGGCGCCGCGTGGCCGAAACCGTTCACAATTCAACCGTTGACCCGGGGCTCGCCGTCCGGTCCCGGCGGGCGGAACGGAGGGACGCCGGAGCGCCGGTGGAGCGGCCGCTGGACGGCGCGTTTCCTGGGTAGTGCCCCGGGATGAGCACCGTACGCCCCGCCAAGGGGTACTCCCGTGACAGCCGTTACATCACCACCCGCATCACCGCCGACGGCCGCGACGGCCGCCCGGTGGAGCCGGGCCGCTACCGCCTCGTGGTGAGCCGGGCCTGCCCCTGGGCCCACCGCGCGACGATCGTCCGACGGCTCCTCGGCCTGGAGAAGGCCCTGCCCATGGCCGTCGCCGGACCGACGCACGACGTCCGCAGCTGGACCTTCGACCTCGACCCCGGGGGCCGCGACCCGGTGCTCGGGATCGAGCGCCTCCAGGAGGCGTACTTCGCCCGCGATCCGGAGTACGACCGGGGCATCACCGTGCCCGCCATCGTGGACGTGCCGAGCGGCGCCGTGGTCACCAACGACTTCGCGCAGATCACCCTCGACCTGTCGACGCAGTGGACGGCGTACCACCGCGCCGGAGCGCCGGAGTTGTACCCTGCGGCGCTGCGGGCGGAGATCGACGCGGTCAGCGAGGAGATCTACACGGACGTGAACGACGGCGTCTACCGCACCGGCTTCGCCAAGACGCAGGAGGCGTACGAGGCCGCGTACGAACGCCTCTTCGCCCGCCTCGACCGGCTCTCCGAACGGCTGGAGCACTCCCGCTACCTCGTCGGCGACACGATCACCGAAGCGGACATCCGGCTGTTCACCACACTCGTACGCTTCGACGCCGTCTACCACGGCCACTTCAAGTGCAACCGGAACAAGCTGAGCGAGATGCCGGTGCTGTGGGCGTACGCCCGGGACCTGTTCCAGACGCCCGGCTTCGGCGACACGGTCGACTTCGACCACATCAAGAAGCACTTCTACCTCGTGCACAGCCACCTCAACCCGTCCGGCATCGTCCCCGCCGGCCCCGACCCCTCAACCTGGCTCGCCCCCCACAACCGCACCACCCTCCCCGCCCACCCCTTCGGCAACGGCACCCCGCCCGGTCCCCCCGTCCCGGCCGAGGCCGTCCCGCCCCTCACCACTGCCCCTTGATGCGGAAGCCGCGGAAAGTCGGGACCGCCGAGCCGGGTGTCCGCGTGTTCCCGCCGCGGGCCCGTCGGCGGGCCCGGGCGGGCGCGGGTCCGCTGCCGGTGCCGCCTGGTCGCGCAGCTGGCCGAGGAGGCGTGCGAAGCGGGCTCGGGCCACGATGTCCGCACACAGCTCGGCCGCTCCCGCAGAGGGCGGTTCCCTAAGGACACCCAGGTCCTCGGCGATGCGGAGCAGGCGGGCGGGCTGCCGCTGCAAGCCCATGATCAGCAGCGCGGTACCCGTACGGTGACTGCGCTCGCGCAGGGTGCGGATGAAATGGAGGCCGGTCAGGTCCATGAAGGGGACGCCGCCGAGGTCCAGGACGACAGCCTCGACCGGCGGCAGCGTGCGCAGGAGCAGGGCACAAGTCGCATTCGGCCGAGAGGTCGACCTCGCCCGTCATGGTCATCAGCAGGGTGTCACCGAGCGGCGTGACCACGGTTTCGAAGGAATCCACGGGTTCCTCCCTCCACAGCGGGCCTTACCTGCCTCACCGGCCCGTATCGAGCGGCGTCGGGACCGGCTGCTCACCACCATGGCCCTTCACCGGCCCCGGCACAACCCGCCCTCCGCCGCGCCGGGCCTTCGCGTGGCGGCGCAGCAGCACAGCGGGGAAGAACCAGCAGAGCCCGCACCAGACGACGAGCACGCCGGCCACCTCGACCGCCTGCGAAGCGTCGGCGATCCGTCGCAGCACCAGCAGGACTCCGAGCGTGATCATGGCCAGCAGCAGGACCATCCCGGCCGCCAGCATGCGGGACGCCCATCCCACGGCCTCCGGCTTGACCTGCAGGCCCGCCACCAGGCGGTGGATCGCGACCGGTGCCGTCAGCGCGCCCATGGCGGCGACCCCGCATGCCAGACACCAGACGTACAGGGTCCGGTCGCCTGCGGGCAGGCGTGCGAACGCGGGAGTGAACGCACCGGCCAGCAGAAACGCCAGCAGCAGCTGGACCGCGGTCAGCACCAGACGGATCTCCTGCAGGAGATCCGTCCAGAGCCGGTCGGCCCGCTCGTCGCACGTCTCCTGGCGTTGTCCTACGTTCGCGTTCCTGATGTTCACCGCGCACCACCACCCGCCTCGCCGGGCCCGCCCGCGTTTCGGCCGCGCGCGACCGGCGTCTCTGGGCGACTACCCTCCGCCCCGGCGATCATGCCGACGCCGTCACCCCGGCCGGGGCGGGCGGGGACGGGAGGAGTCGCATCGGCAAACGCCCCCGATGGGAGAAAAGCAGTTCGTCGGCGTGTGATTTCCGACGTCATGGACAGGCGCCGGTTGCCGCGGTCTCGCCGGTCCGCCCGGACCTTCCGCGGCGAGGAGGACATCATGCGAGCAAAAGTGCTGATCATCGCCGTATTCACCGCGTCCCTCGCGTGCCCGGGACTGTCCGCGGCCAGCGCCGCTCCCGCCGCTCCCACTCCCGGCAGCGCCGACGCCCGGTTCGTCCAGATGGTCCACCAGAGCAACCTGGCGGAGATAGCCGCTGGTCAGGACGCCCAGAAGAACGCGACGACGGACTGCGTCAAGCAGGTCGGTGCCGTACTGGTGCGCGACCACACCAAGCTGGATGCGGACCTCTCCGCCCTCGCGAAGAAGGGGAACGTCACTCTGCCGGGCGCCCCGGCCGCCGATCAGCGGGCCGCTCTCGCCGACGTACGGGCCAAGGCGGGCAGCTCCGCCTACGACACGGCATGGCTGGCAACCCAGGAAACCGGCCACACCAAAGCGCTCACCCTGATCGACCAGCAGATCCACCAGGGCAAGGACGCCGAAACCACGGCCGCGGCGAAGAAGGCCCGCCCGGTGGTCGCCATGCACCTGGAGATGGTCCGCGGCGGTACCTGCCACAGCACGTGACGAGGCGCACCGGGCCGGTCCGGCACCTCGTTCTCAGCGAGCGGCGTCCTGCAGCACCTCGTGCGGGGTGAGGGTGCGCCGTACGAGCTGCCCAGCCGCCTCGGTGGGGCGTTGCCCCTGTTCGCTCGCATAGCGAAGGAGGTGGCGCACGGCTTGTCCGGGGGTGCAGTCGGCGGTGGCGGCGATCATGCCCGCGGCCGTGTCCACCAGGGCTTTCCCGGAGAGGGCGGCCTGGACCCGGGTGACGACGTCGTCGGGCCGCAGCGGATCTGCCGTCCAGGTGAGCACGGCGGTGGTCGCGGCATCCGCGAGGCCCTGGAGGAGGTCGGTCTCGGTGGGGGTGAGGCCGGTGGGCCGGTGGGCGAGCAGGTTGAGGGCCCCGACCTGCTGGTGGCGCAGGCGCAAGGGCAGCGCGTGAGCGGCCCGGAAGCCCGCCGCCGCGGCCAGCGGCGTGAAGTCGGGCCAGCGGCCCGCGTGCTCGCCGAGGTGCTCGGCGTGGACCGGGCGACCGCTGGTGTACGCGTCGACGCAGGGGCCCTGGGCGATCTGCCCCTGGAACATCTCGGTGACCTCCACCTGGTCGGAGGTCGCGGTGACGGGGCGCAGTCGGCCGCGTGCGTTGGCGAGCATGACGCCGGCCGCGTCCATGCCGGTGAGGCGGACGCTGTGGTCGATCAGCCGGCGCAGCAGCACCAGGGGGTCGACATCGTCGGCCGTGGTGTCGGTGAGGCTGACGAACGCCTCGGTGATGTGCTGTTCGCGGGTCATGCCGGTCACCGTTTCCCTGCCGCGGTCCTGCGTACGAGCGGGCCTACTCATGGAACCTGATTCTCCCGGCGATCACGTCGTGGGCCGCCTCGGTCACGGACTGTCCGTTCCCGAACGCGTGCGCCCGCAAGCGGGCCAGGGCGTCCTCGGGACTCACCCCCAGGTGCACCATGATCATCCCTGTGGCTTGGTGGACCTCCTCATAATCGGTCTCCGCCGCGTCCAGCCAGTGGGCGGGGCGGACGCCGTCGTCGGAATCGTCCTGGCCGGGCAGGGCGAGGAGCGCCGTCGTGATCGCGTCCGCGGCCGGATAGGCGAAGGACCGGTCCCGCTGCGAGAGCGGCCCCGGCGTGTCGCGGTACAGGTCCAGCGTTCCGATGGCGCTTCCCCCGCTGCCCAGCGGCAGCGAGAACAAGGCCCGTACGCCGAGCGCGACGGCCTGCTCGGCGAAGACCGGCCAGCGGCGCGCGTCCTGTCCGCCCGCCAGGTCCGCCGCGAGCACGGGGGCGACGAGTGCCAGGGCGCTGCGGCACGGCCCGTCACCCAGCGTGTACTGCGCCTCCGCGAGCCGGCCGGCCCGCTCGTCGGAGGACCACCACAGCGCCCGGGCGTCACCCTCGGCCGCCAGCGAGACGGACGCTCCCGTCACGTCGAGCAGGTCGACGCACGCCCGGCACAACGCGGCCGGAAGCTGATGGGGGGACACACGTGACGCCGCGTCCGCGAAGACCTCCGAGGTACGTCGCTCTTCCCGCGCACCGAACCGGTGCTGTCCGCCGTCGTGAGGGACAGGGTCCACGACGCTCCACCTCCCGCAGCAGCTCCCGTTCATCGTCTCACCCCGGCGCCCCGGGCGAAGGCATCCGCCTCTCGGCTCGCAGAGCGCGCCGCTGCCTGCCAGGGCCCGTGCGCTGCTCCGTCAGGACGCACCCCGCCGGCTGCGGGCCACGTAGATGCCCCGGGCGCGTCCGCCCAGCGCCCGGGCCTCCAGGGCGGCGGCGAGCACCTCACCGGCTCCCCCGCCGGCTCCTGGAACCCCCGGTTCCGTCGGAGCCCAGGCGTCCACGACGGGTGACGTGCGGGTCCACGGATGACGTCTGCCGCGGATCACCGCGAGGAACCAGGGCCGTTCCCGTACGCATGCGGGGACCACGCCCACGGAGCGTGCGTCCCGGCGGGGGCCGTGGACCAGGTCGAGGACAACCGCCGATACGGTGGCGGGCAGGGCGGCCAGTGCGGCGCGCGCGCAGTCCTCTGTGCGGGCGTCCGGCTCGCCCCGCAGGGTGACCAGGGCCGTGTCTCCCAGTACCTGCACGTGCACGCGCAGCGCTCGCATCGCGGCCTCCGCACCAGAGCGGGCGGCAGCCCAGGGGCCGGGATCCCTCCGCGACCGGACGCACGACGGGAGTCGTACGACGTCCAGGGTCCAAAGCCGCGAACAGCACCCGTGCAGTGTGCTCAACATCGTCCCGCGTTCAAGCGGGCTTCCCGAAGCCTCAAACCGACAGAGCCAGGCTGGTCAGTCTTCGTCGTCGTTCCCCTACACCCTCCCACATGCCGGCAGGGATGGGCAGGCGCCGGCCCGCCGGGACCGCAGGGCTCCTACAGCCCGGTCCGGCTCCGTGGTACCCCGAAGGGGGCCCCGTCGAGGATCTCGTCGGCGACGCGGTGGCCGGATTCGGCGGCTCCGTCGATGTAGCCGGCCCAGCGGGTGGCGGTCTCGGTACCGGCCCAGTGCAGGGGGCCGACCGGGCGGCGCAGCGCCGGGCCGAAGCGGGTGAGGGTGCCGGGCACGGCGAAGGCTCCGTAACAGCCTCGGCTGTACTCCTCCTGCGACCAGTCGTGTTCGATGTAGGCGATGGGGTGGCGGGCCTTGGGGCCGAAGTAGCCGACGAGGTCGTCGATCACCTGGGCGCGGCGCTCGTCGGGGTCCATACGTGAGCCGGCGTCGGCGTGGCGGCCTTCGAGGAAGCCGACGAGCACGCCGCACGAGCCGTCGTGCGGGGTGTTGTCGAGGACGGTGCCGAAGGGGCGGTGCGTGCTGTTCGCCTGGCCGCTGAGGCCGGCGTGACGCCAGAAGGGCTCGGCGTAGGCGACGTTGACCTTGATCACCCGGCCCATCGGCATCCGCTGGACGAGTTGGTCGCGGTCGCCGGGAAGGCCCGGGGTGTACCGGATGCGGGCGGCGAGCGGCGGAGGGACGGCGATGACGGCCCGCCGGGCGCGGACGGTCAGGCCGCCGCTTGCGGTGACCCGCAGGCCCGAGGCCGCCGCGGGCTGCCACGCGATGCCGGTGACGGGTGCTTCGAGGACGATCCGGTCGCCGAGTTCTTCTGCCAGTGCGAGGGCGATGCGCTGGCTCCCGCCGACGACGCGGTCCTGCTGAGCCCCGCCGACGACGTTGATCAGCGGGTCGAAGCCGCCGGCCGCACCGACGTAGAAGGCGGCCCACAGCGCCGACATGTCCTCGGGCCCGGCGGAGAAGACCGCTTCGGTGACCAGCCGGAAGAATTGCCGGCCGCCCGGGGTGCGCGCGGTCCTGCGCAGCCAGGTGTCGAAGGTCTGGCGGTCCAGCTCCTCGGCCCGGGGCGCCCGCCACGGGTCGCTCGCCGCGACCCGGCGGGCGATCCGGTCCAGGCGGTACTGGGCCTGGCCGATGTCGGCGAGGACCAGGGGGTTCAGCCTGGGGATCCGGCCCGTGTACCGGCAGCGGGTGGCGCCGAACTCTCCGATGTGCTCGCCGTCCCCGTACGTCGGGTAGGTCCGCAGGCCCAGTTCCCCGATCAGTTCCATGGCCTGGTACTGGGTCGGACCGACCCACTGACCACCCACCTCGATGGGGGCGCCGCCCGGCAGTTCACTGTTGAGGAGCCGGCCGCCGACGCGGTCACGGGCCTCCAGGACCCGTACGTCCACTCCGTTCCGCACGAGGTCCCGGGCGGCCACCAGGCCCGCCACGCCGGCCCCGACGATCACCACGTCCGCTGACTCGCCCATCGCCCACCCCTTCGTACAGGAGTCAGCCGAACGACGGGATGATGTCGGAGCCGTAGGTGTCGATGACGGTCTCGCGGGCGTCGTGCATGGCGTAGAGGGCGAACTGGTCGACGCCGAGGTCGCGCAGGGACCGTAGCTTCTCGATGTGGGCCTCGGCCGGGCCCAGGAGGCAGAAGCGGTCGACGATCTCGTCCGGGACGAAGTCCGCCGAGGGGTTTCCGGCGCGGCCGTGGTGGCTGTAGTCGTAGCCCTGGCGGGACTTGACGTACTCGGTGAGGGCGTCCGGGACCAGGCCCGAGTGCTCGCCGTAGCGGGTGACGAGGTCGGCCACGTGGTTGCCGACCATGCCGCCGAACCAGCGGCACTGGTCGCGGGCGTGGGCGAGGTCGTCACCGACGTAGGCCGGGGCCGCCACGCAGATGGTGATCGCGTCCGGGTCCCGGCCGGCCGCCGAGGCGGCGTCGCGGACCGACTTGACCATCCACTCCGTCAGGTAGGGGTCGGCCAGCTGGAGGATGAAGCCGTCCGCCTTCCGCCCGGCCAGGGCCAGGGCCTTCGGGCCGTACGCGGCCATCCAGACGGGCAGTCGGCCGTCCTTGATCCACGGGATGCGGATCGGGTTGCCGTCGACCTCCGCCTCGCGGCCCTCGGCCAGGTCGCGGATCACGTCCATGGCCTCGCCGAGCCGGGCCAGGGTGTTGGGGGCCCGGCCGGCCACCCGCATCGCCGAGTCGCCGCGGCCGATCCCGCAGACCGTGCGGTTGCCGTACATGTCGTTGAGGGTGGCGAAGGTGGAGGCGGTCACCTCCCAGGTGCGGGTGCCCGGGTTGGTGACCATCGGGCCGATGGTCAGCTTCGTCGTGTTGGCCAGGATCTGGCTGTAGATGACGAACGGTTCCTGCCACAGGACCGCCGAGTCGAAGGTCCAGCCGTAGCGGAAGCCGTTGCGTTCGGCACGCTTCATGAGGCTGACGACCTGGGAGGCCGGCGGGTCGGTTTGCAGGACGAGGCCGAAGTCCATGTCTGAGCCCCTTACAGGTACTGGCAGGTCGAGCGGTGGAGGAAGGTGCCGTGCCCGGCCCGGCCGGCGTACTCGCGCCGGTCGATGACGAGTTCGCCGCGCGAGAGCACCGTGTCGACGCGTCCGGTGATCCGCCTGCCCTCGTACGCCGAGTAGTCCACGTTCATGTGGTGCGTCTCGGCGGAGATGACCTGCTCGGCGTGCGGATCGTAGAGGACGACGTCGGCGTCGGCGCCGGGCGCGATGGTGCCCTTGCGGGGGTAGAGGCCGAACATCCGGGCCGGGCTCGCGCAGGCGATCTCGATCCAGCGGCGGCGGCTGATGTGCCCGTCCACGACGGCCTGGTGCAGGAGGTCCATCCGGTTCTCCACACCCGGCAGCCCGTTGGGGATCTTCGAGAAGTCGCCCCGGCCGAGCTCCTTCTGGCCGCGGAAGCAGAACGGGCAGTGGTCGGTGGACACCACCTGGAGGTCGTTCGTCCGCAGGCCCCGCCACAGCGCCGCCTGGTGCTCGCGGGGGCGCAGCGGGGTGGAGCAGACGTACTTGGCGCCCTGGAAGTCGGGCTCCTCCAGGTTGTCGGTGGACAGGAACAGGTACTGCGGACAGGTCTCCCCGAAGACCGGCAGCCCCTTGTCCCGGGCGGCCGCCAGTTCGGCCACCGCCTCCTGCGCCGAGACGTGGACCACGTACAGCGGGGCGCCGGCGACCCGGGCGAGCTGGATCGCCCGGTGCGTGGCCTCGGCTTCGAGGAGCACCTTGCGGACCTCGCCGTGGTGGCGGGGGTCGGTCTCGCCGCGGGCGAGGGCCTGTTCGATGAGTACGTCGATGGCGATGCCGTTCTCGGCGTGCATCATGATCAGCCCGCCGTTGCCGGAGGCCCGCTGCATCGCCCGCAGGATCTGGCCGTCGTCCGAGTAGAAGACCCCCGGGTAGGCCATGAACAGCTTGAACGAGCTGATGCCCTCCTCGACGAGGGTGTCCATCTCCTTCAGGGTGCGCTCGTTGACGTCCGAGACGATCATGTGGAAGCCGTAGTCGATCGCGCAGTTGCCGTCGGCCTTGGCGTACCAGGTGTCGAGCCCTTCGCGCAGGGAGCGGCCCACGCCCTGTACGGCGAAGTCGACGATGGTGGTGGTGCCGCCCCAGGCGGCGGCGCGGGTGCCGGTCTCGAAGGTGTCCGAGGCGGCGGTGCCGCCGAACGGGAGTTCCATGTGGGTGTGCGCGTCGACCCCGCCGGGGATGACGTACTTCCCGCTCGCGTCGATCGTGTGGTCGGCGGTCCAGACGTCGGCGGCGGCCGTGCCGTGTGCGGCCAGGGCCGCGATCCGGCCGTCCTCGATGAGGACGTCGGCGTGGAGCTCGTCGGCGGCGGTGATGACCAGTCCGCCGCGGATCAGCGTGCGCGTGCTCATGGAACTCCCCTACGGCTGGACTACTGGATGCTGCGGAGGGCCTGTTCGAGGATCTCGGCGCCCTCTTCCGCCTCCGCGACGGTGAGGGAGAGCGGCGGTGCGATGCGCAGCACGCTGGTGTTGTGGCCGCCGCCCTTGCCGAGCAGCAGACCGCCGGCGCGGGCGGCCTCCAGGACGGCGGCGGCCGCCCGCGGGTCGGCCTCGTCGGTGCCGGGCCTGGTCAGCTCCAGTCCGGCCATCAGGCCCCGGCCGCGCACCTCCCGTACGGCGGGCACGGCGGCGCTGATGGCGCGCAGCCGCTCCAGCAGCAGGCCGCCGACGCGGCGGGCGTTGCCCTGGAGGTCGTGCTCCAGCAGGTACGTGAGGTTGGCGAGGCCGGCCGCCATGGTGACCGGGGAGCCGCCGAAGGTGGAGATGGAGTTGGAGTCCAGGCAGTTCATCACCTCGGCGCGGGCCACGACCCCGCCGATGGACATGCCGTTGCCGATGCCCT
The DNA here is from genome assembly GCF_055584685.1 of Streptomyces sp. NPDC102258. Classification (NCBI taxonomy): domain Bacteria; kingdom Bacillati; phylum Actinomycetota; class Actinomycetes; order Kitasatosporales; family Streptomycetaceae; genus Streptomyces; species Streptomyces sp. NPDC102258. The sequence continues at coordinate 92,549 of NZ_JBVJLO010000013.1, read as the reverse complement.
TGGCGAAGGTGAGGATGTCCGGCGGGCCGTTCTGCGCGTGAGCCTGCCAGCCCCAGAAGTGCTCGCCGGTGCGGCCCCAGCCGGTCTGGACCTCGTCGCTGATCCAGAGGATGCCGTGCCGGTCGAGGACCTCGCGGAAGGCTCCGTAGAGCCCGTCGGGCGGGGCGGTGAATCCGCCGACGCCCTGGATGGGTTCGGCGATGAGCGCGGCCACTCCCCCGCGCGCCTGGCCCAGTACGTCGTCCAGGTCGGCGACGGCCGCGGCGGTGAAGGCGGTGTCGTCGAGGTGGGCGAAGGGGCCGCGGGTGCGGACGGCGCCGTGGACGTAGTACGTCTGGAGCGGCGACAGGCTCGTCGGGGACCAGCCGCGGTTGCCGGTGACCGAGACGGTGGAGAAGGACCGGCCGTGGTAGCTGTTGCGCATCGCGAGGATCTGGTTGGAGCGCCGGTAGGTCGTCGCGAGCAGCAGGGCGGTGTCGTTGGCCTCGGTGCCGGAGGTGGTGAAGAAGACCCGGGCGTCGGGGATGCCGGACAGGGCGGCGACCCGTTCGGCCAGCTCGACCATCGGCCGGTTCAGGTACAGGGTGGAGGAGTGGATGATCCGCCCGGCCTGTTCGGAGACGGCCTTGGTGACCTCGGGGAGGGCGTGGGCGGTCATCGTGGTGAGGATGCCGCCGAAGAAGTCGAGGTAGCGGTTGCCGTCCGCGTCCCAGACGTGGCGGCCCTCGCCGTGGGTGAGCTCGATGGGGCGGTCGTAGTAGAGCGTGAGCCAGTCGGGCAGGACGGCGGCGTGGCGGCTGTGCAGCGGGATGGGGTTGGTCACGGCTGTACGAGTCCTCCGTAGGCGTCGGGGCGGCGGTCGCGGTAGAAGGCCCACTGGTCGCGGACTTCCTTGATCAGGTCGAAGTCGAGGTCGCGGACGAGGAGTTCCTCCTCCTTGTCGCTCGCCGTCTCGCCGACGAACCGGCCGCGGGGGTCGACGAAGTAGCTGGTGCCGTAGAAGTCGTTGTCGCCGTACTCCTCCTGGCCGATGCGGTTGATGGCCGCGATGAAGTACTCGTTCGCGACGGCCGCGGCGGGCTGTTCCAGCTGCCAGAGGTAGGCGGACAGGCCCCGGTGGGTGGCGGAGGGGTTGTAGACCAGCTGGGCTCCGGCGAGGCCGAGCTGGCGCCAGCCCTCCGGGAAGTGCCGGTCGTAGCAGATGTAGACGCCGACGCGGCCGACGGCGGTGTCGAAGACGGGCCAGCCGAGGTTGCCCGGGCGGAAGTAGTACTTCTCCCAGAAGCCCTTGACCTGCGGGATGTGGTGTTTGCGGTACTTGCCGAGGTAGCTGCCGTCGGCGTCGATGACCGCGGCGGTGTTGTAGTAGAAGCCCTCGGATTCCAGCTCGAAGACCGGTACGACGATCACCATGCCGGTCTCGCGGGCCAGGTCCCGCATTCTGCGGACGGTGGGGCCGTCGGGGACGGCTTCGGCCCAGCGGTAGTGCTCGGGCTCCTGGACCTGGCAGAAGTAGGGGGCGTTGAACACCTCCTGAAAGCCGATGATCTTCGCCCCCTGGGCGGCCGCCCGGCGGGCGTGCTCCTCGTGCTTGGCGATCATCGACTCGGTGTCCCCGGTCCAGGTGGCCTGGACGAGTGCGGCGCGGACGACTTGGGCCATGAGCTGCTCCTCGCGACGGTGACGCCGGCTTCTACGCACGTAGACGGTGTGCGTAGGGAGTCGAAGGTAGGCCTCGTCACAGCGCGGGGCAAGACCACCTTGCGCGGTTGGAGTAGTCGATCAAATTACGTCGCCGCGTGGTCGTTTGTTGTCAGCAGACGGGCGCGCCGCACCCGGTCGGGACCCCCGGAACGCCCCCGGTCATCCGGACCGTTCCGGCGGGCGGTCCTGGCCCGGCGGCGCGGGCGGCCCCGCGGAGTCGCCGCGGGAGCGCCCGTCGGGGGCGGTGCAGGCCGCGAGGAGGAGGCCCGCCGCGAGGAGGGCGCCGAGGAGCCCGAGGGCGATCCGCTGGGCTGCGTTCATGGCTGACACGCCTTGAGCTGTGCCCCGCGCCGCGGCCCCCGCCACGCCGCTTGGGCCGATCGGCGGCCGGATAGGCCCCGCCCGGGCCCGGGCGGGGGTCCGGTCAGACGGGTACGAGGGAGCAGCGGCGGATGACCTCGTCGAGGGAGAGGCCGAGCGCACCGGCGAGGGCCGCGACGGTGAAGAACGCGGGCGTCGGCGCGCGGCCGGTCTCGATCTTGCGGAGCGTCTCGGCGGACAGCCCCGCACCGGCCGCGACCTCGACCATGCTGCGGGTGCCGCGGGCCTCGCGGAGCAGGGCGCCGAGCCGCTCGCCGCGCTCGTGCTCTTCGGGAGTCAGGGGGGTACGGACCATGTCCCCATCCTACCCACTCCACCCCAATAACTATCCCGGTATAAATTTACCGGTATAGTTATTGGCATGGTGAAGCTCAAGACAGACGAAGCGATCGATCAGATGCGTGCCCCCGGCCGGGTGGTCGCGCACGCCCTGGCCGCCGTACGGGAGAAGGCGCGCGTCGGCGTCTCCCTGCGGGAACTCGACGCGGTGGCCCGGACGGTCCTGCGCGAGGCCGGGGCCTCCTCCCCCTTCCTGGGCTACCGGCCGTCCTTCGCGCCGGTGCCCTTCCCGGCCGTGCTGTGCGTCTCCGTCAACGACGCGATCGTGCACGGCGTGCCGGACGACTACCGGCTGCGCGACGGCGACCTCGTCAGCGCCGACTGCGGGGCGAAGCTCGGCGGCTGGGCCGGGGACGCGGCCGTCAGCTTCACGGTCGGCCGGGCCCGCCCCGAAGACCTGCGGCTGATCTCGACGGCCGAGGCGGCCCTCGCGGCCGGCATCGCCGCCGCTGTACCCGGCAACCGCGTCGGCGACATCGCCCACGCGGTCGGCACGGTCTGCCGCTCCGCCGGCTACGGCATCCCGGAGGGCTTCGGCGGCCACGGCATCGGCCGCGAGATGCACGAGGACCCGGGCGTCCCCAACGAGGGCCCGCCGGGACGCGGCACGAAACTGCGCGCCGGCATGGTCCTCGCGATCGAGCCGATGGTGATCGCGGGCGGTACGGACGACTACACCTGCGATCCGGACGGCTGGACCCTGCGCACCACCGACGGCAGCCGCGCCGCCCACGCGGAGCACACGGTCGCGATCACCGACGACGGTCCGAGGATCCTCACCGCCCTGTGAGGCCCGCGCCGCCTACGGCTTCCCGTACGGACGGACGACCATCGCCGAGCCGCCCCCGCGCCGGGTGGGTTCGGCGGCGGCCAGCCAGCGGCCGTCCGGCAGGCGCTGGACGCCGGTGGCGGCGCCGATCTCGGGGTTCTGCCGGAAACCCTGGCCGAGGGCTTCCAGCTCGGTGCGCAGCGGGCTGTTCCACAGGCCCGGTTCCAGTTCGGTGGTGGTCTGGTTGCGCTGGCTGGCGCGCGGCGCCGCGATGGCGTCCACCAGCGGCAGGCCCCGGTCCAGATGGCCCAGCAGGGTCTGCAGGACGGTGGTGATGATGGTGGCCCCGCCCGGGGAGCCGACGGCCAGGACCGGCCGGCCGTGCTCCAGGACGATCGTCGGGGACATCGAGGAGCGCGGGCGCTTGCCCGGGCCGGGCAGGTTCGGGTCCGGCACGCCGGGAGCGGCGGGGGCGAAGGAGAAGTCCGTCAGCTCGTTGTTGAGCAGGAAGCCGCGCCCCGGGACGGTGATGGCGCTGCCGCCGGTGGACTCGATGGTCAGGGTGTAGGAGACGACGTTGCCCCAGCGGTCGGCGACCGTCAGGTGGGTGGTGTTCTCCCCCTCGTAGGTGGTCGGGGCGGCCTGGCCCGTGGTGGCGCAGGGGGCCGGGTGGCGCGGGTCGCCGGGGGCGAGCGGGCTGGTCAGGGCCCGGTCGGGCCGGATCAGGCAGGCGCGGGTATCCGCGAACCGCTGGGAGAGCAGCTCGCGCGTCGGGACGTCCACGGCGGCCGGGTCGCCGACCCAGCGGCCCCGGTCGGCGAACGCGATCCGGGAGGCCTCGATGTAGCGGTGCAGGTACTGGGCCTCGGACAGCTTGGAGAGGTCGGTGCGCTCCAGGATGTTCAGCGCCTCGCCCACCGTGGTGCCGCCCGAGGAGGAGGGCGCCATGCTGTACACGTCCAGGCCGCGGTATCCGACCTGGCTGGGCGCCGGCCGCTTGACTCCGTACGCCCTCAGGTCGTCGGTGGTCAGGTCGCCCGGGCGGACCACGCGGGTGGCGGCCGGGTCGACGGGGGGCTTGCGGACGGCCCGGACGATGTCCTCGGCGAGCGGTCCCCGGTAGAGGGCGCCGGTGCCCTTGCGGGCGAGTTCCGCGTAGGTGGCGGCCAGGTCGGGGTTCTTGAAGGTGGAGCCCACCACCGGGAGCCGCCCGCCCGGCAGGAACAGCTTTCGGGTGGCGGGGAAGTCCTTGAAGCGGTCCTGGTTCAGCTCGGTCTGGGCCCGGAAGGTGGTGTCCACGGTGAAGCCGTCGCGGGCCAGCTTCTCGGCGGGGCGCAGCAGCCGGCCGAGCGGGCGGGTGCCCCACGCGTCGAGGGCGCTCTGCCAGGTGGCGGGGGTGCCGGGCACGCCGACGGACCGGCCGCTGGTCTGGCCCTCCTCGAAGGGGATCGGCACGCCGTTGTCCTGGAACAGGGTGGCGGTGGCGCTCGCGGGCGCGGTCTCGCGGCCGTCGATGGTCTGGACGCGGTGCGAGGAGGCGTCGTAGTAGACGAAGTAGCCGCCCCCGCCGATCCCCGCCGAGTAGGGCTCGGTGACGCCGAGCGCGGCGGCCGCGGCCACGGCGGCGTCCACGGCGTTGCCGCCGTCCTTCAGCACCGCGATCCCGGCGGCGGAGGCGTCGGCGTCGACGCTCGCGACGGCCCCGCCGTAGCCGGTGGCCACGGGGACCTTGGGCGGGGCGGCGGCGGACGGCGGGGCGGCGGCCCCCGTCGTGACGAGCGCCCCGGCGAGGGCGACGAGCGCGAACTGACGTGCGGCGGGACGGCGCATCCGGTTCCTCCAGTCGACGGCCTGTCAGACCTGCGAGGCGCAGCGTAACTTCAGCGCACCGCCCGCGTCATGACGACCGCCCGGCGGTTACCATCCGCCGCATGAACGACGACGTGCGCAACATCGTGCTCGGAGTGGTGGCCTCCGCCGTCAGCGGCGGGTTCGGCTGGTTCGCGCGGACCTACCTGTGGCGCCGTGATCTGCGCCGCAAGCAGGCGTTCTTCGGGCTGCCGACGGGTTCGGACTGCGTGTTCGTGGCCAACCGGCAGATGGGCGGCACGGACTCCTCGCTGCACCGCAACGACGCCTTCGCGCTGCTGGAGATATCCGCCCTGATCCGGGACTGCGGGGCGACCGTGCAGATCCTCACCCACGACGGGGCCCGGCAGGGCTTCGGCGAGCGCGCCGAGTTCTGTGTCGGCGGGCCGTCCTCCAACCTGCGGACCACCGCCCACCTGGCCTCCATGCTGCCCGGGGTCCGGGTCGAGACCGGCGGCGACCCGGGTCCGGACCGGGGTGCGATCAGTGTCGGCGGGGAGACGTACCGCTGGGACAAGGGGGTGCTCGAACACGTGCTGCTGGCGCGGCTGACGACCGGGCCGGGCACCCGGCCGGTGTTCCTGCTGTCGGGGCAGACGGCCAACAGCAACCAGGCGGCGGCCCGTTACCTGGCCCGCCACCACCGGCGGCTGGCCCGTACGTACGGCAGGGACTCCTTCTGTCTGCTGCTGAAGGTGGTCAACTCCGACGCCTACGGGCCCGACGTGACGGAGCTGGTCGCCGATGTCACGCGGGCGGCCCGGACACCCGTAGCGGCAGCCGGGTGATCCCGTTGATGAAGTTGGACACCAGCCGGCGCGGCTCTCCGGCGAGTTCGGGCGCGGGCAGGGCGCGGCGCCACTCCTCGTGCAGGACGCGCAGTTGGAGGCGGGCGAAGTGGGCGCCGAGGCAGACGTGGGGGCCGTCGCCGAAGGAGACGTGCGGGTTCGGGGAGCGGGCGGGGTCGAGGCGGCCGGGGGCGGTGAAGACGCGTTCGTCGTGGTTGGCGGAGGCGTGGAAGACGACGACCTTGTCTCCCGCGCGGATCGGCCGGCCGGCCAGTTCGGTGTCGTGGACGGCGGTGCGGCGGAAGCTGAGCACCGGCGGGTGCACGCGCAGCAGTTCCTCGACGGCGCCCGCCGGCGACACCTCGCCGGCGGCGATCCGGCGGTAGGCGGCGGGGTCGCGGGCGAGGGCGAGGAGGCCGCCGGGGGCGGCGCCGCGGACGGTGTCGTTCCCGGCGACGGTCAGCAGGAAGAAGAACATCTCCAGCTCGGCGGGGTCCAGCCCGGCCCGCGCGAGCGCGGTCATCACGTCGTCGGCCGGGTGGGCGCGCTTGTACGCGGCCAGTTCGCGGGCGTACGCGAACATCTCCCCGAGCAGCGCCGGTGAGCGCGGGTTCAGCGGCGTGCCGTCGGGGCCGGGGAGCGGCGCCGGGGCGTCGTCGGGGTCCTGGTAGCCGATGACGCGTACGGTCCACTCCAGCAGCAGGCCCCGGTCGGCGGCCGGGACGCCCAGCAGGTCGGTGAGGTTCAGCAGCGCGTACTCGTCGGTGACGGCCCCCACCACGTCGACGGCGCCGCCCTCCGCACCGTCCCGGGCCGCGGTCAGCAGGGTGCGGGCGCGCTCGCGGACCCGGCCGGTGAAGGCGTCGACGCGGGCGGGGGTGAAGGCCCGGGAGACCAGGCGGCGGAGCCGGCCGTGCGCGGGCGGGTCCTGGTTCAGCATGGTGCTCCGCAGGAACGGCAGGTCGGCCGGGTCGGGGTCGCGGATCTGAGTGGCGCCGGCCCAGGAGGAGTACGTGGCGTGGTCGCGCAGGACGCGGACGACGTCGGCGTGCCGGGTGACGGCCCAGAAGCCGGGCCCGGCGGGCCAGCCGCCGACCTCCGGTTCCGCCTGCCAGGAGACGGGGTGGTGGTCGCGCAGCAGCCGGTAGCGGTCGTGCGGGACGCCCGCGGCGTACAGGCGCGGATCGAACACGTCGGGCACGGTGGTGGCGGCGGGGGCTGCCGGTACGCGGTCCATGCCCCCACGGTGTCCCGGCCCGCGCGACCCCGCAAGGCCCCGCGCGACCCCGCAAGGCCCCGCCCGGCGCCGCCCGGCCCGGGCGCCCCGCCTCAGCGGCCCGGGTCGCAGCGGGCCGGGCCCAGTTCGGTGTCCGGGCCGACGACCACCGCGTCGGCCGAGGCGCCCGCCGTGGCCAGGGCCGTGCACACGAGCTGGCGCAGCCCCAGCGGGTCGAGGGCCGCCACCGGGAAGGGGACCCGTACCTCCACCCGGTCCCCCGCCGTGAAGCGGGCCCTGGCGCCCCCGCCCAGCACCCCCTCCACCGGCGGCAGCCGGGTGCCGAGGCCGGCCTCCCGCTCCACCGGCCCGGGCCCGCGGAGCAGCAGTTGCAGGCTGCCCTGCGGAGTGGTGTCGGCGTAGTCGGGTTCGGGCGCGGGCACCAGGCGGCCCTCGCCCGAGACGAAGTACGCCATCGGGGTCCGGGAGGGTCCGGCGACCAGCACCCGGGCGGCGGCGCCGCTCTCCACGACCCCGGTGGGCTCGATCCCGCAGCCGGCCAGCAGCGCCGGTCCCAGCAGGGCGGCGGCCACCGCCACGGCCGTGCGGCGCCCGGTCGCGGTCAGGCGGATCACGCGGTGACCTCCAGCGGCAGGTCGAGGGTGAACACGGCTCCCCCGGCCTCGGCGTTGGCCGCGCTCAGCGTGCCGCCGTGCAGCCGGACGTTCTCCAGGGTGATGGCGAGGCCGAGGCCGCTGCCGGCGGAGCGGGTGCGCGCGGCGTCGGCCTTGAAGAAGCGGTCGAAGATGTGCGGGAGCACCTCGGGGGCGATGCCGGGGCCGCTGTCGGCGACCTCGATGAGCAGCCGTTCCCCCTCGGGACGGGGCTCGGTGCGCACGGTGATCCGTACGGGCGCGGCACCGTGCCGCAGGGCGTTGCCGACGAGGTTGGCGAGGACCACGTCGAAGCGGCGCGGGTCGAGCCGGGCGCGGACCGCCTCGGGCAGGTCGGCGCGGACCCGGTCGTCGTCCCAGTGGCGGCGTTCCAGGGTCTTGCGGACGGCCTCGGCCACGTCCACGTCGTCGGGGTTGAGTTCGGCGGCGCGCGCGTCGAAGCGGGAGATCTCCATCAGGTCCTCCACCAGCACGGCCAGTTTCCCGGTCTCGGCGCTGATCAGCCGCAGCGCCTTCGCGGTGTCGGGGTCGAGCCGTTCGGCGTCCTCGTCGAGGACCTCGGTGACGGCGAGCATCCCGGCGAGCGGGGTGCGCAGTTCGTGGGAGACGTCGGAGGCGAAGCGGCGAGCCCGGCTCTCGGCCTCGCGCAGTTCGGCCACGGACTCCTCCAGGGCCCCGGCGGTCTCGTTGAAGGTGCGGGCCAGCCCGGCCAGTTCGTCGGCGCCGCGGACTTCGATGCGGGTGTCGAGGCGGCCGCGTCCCATGTTCTGGGCGGCCCGCCGCAGGTCCCGTACGGGCCGCAGGACGCTGCGCGCGGCGAGCAGGGCCGGCACGACGGCGATGGCGAGGCCGGGAACGGCGCCCTGCCGGGCGGCCTGGACCATGGCGTCGACGGTCTGCTGTTCGCTCAGCAGGGGCATGACGGCGTAGAGGACGAGGCCGGTCCCCTCGCGCGCCCCGTTGTGCTGGAAGACGGCGGGCATGGCGATGGTCAGGTACGGCTCGCCCCGCTCGTCCGCCACGCGCTGGAAGGCACCGTGCGGATGGTCGGCGACCTGGGCGCGCAGGGCGTCGGTGAGCACGCCGGAGGTGGTGGGGGCGACGTTGGAGGAGACGCGCAGGACGCCGTACTCGGCGTAGACGGTCCAGGGGTGGGGTTTGCCGCGCTTGCCGATCTCGTTGACGACGCGCTGGAGCTGCGGCTGGTCCATCGGCAGGGTGAGCGCCTGGGTTTCCAGCTGGTCGCGCAGGGTGCTGACGGCCGTGTCCTGGCTCTGGGTGAGGACGGCGCTGCGCGCCTGCCGGTAGGTGAGGGCGGCCGTGGTGACCGCGCAGATCGCGGCGACCAGCAGGAACGCGGCGATGAGGCGGGTGCGCAGTCCGAGCGGCGCGAGGTGTCGCACGGCCGGCGGCCCTAGAGGGGTCCGAAGCGGTAGCCGAAGCCCCGCACGGTCTGTATGTAGCGGGGGCTGCCGGCCGGGTCCTCTATCTTGTGGCGCAGCCGGCGCACGCAGGCGTCCACGAGCCGGGCGTCGGCGTGGTAGCTGTGCTCCCACACGTACTCCAGGAGCTGCTGGCGGGAGAAGACCTGCTCGGGCGAGGCCGACAGGTGGAGCAGGAGTTTGATCTCGCTGGGGGCGAGGGGGACGCGTTCGCCGTTCTTCGCGACGGTCAGTCCGGCGCGGTCGACGGCGAGTTCCCCGTGGTGTTCCACCCCGGGACGGCCCACGGGATCGCTGAGGCGGCGCAGCACCGCCTTGATGCGGGCTTCGATGATCTCGGTGCGGACGGGTTTGACGACGTAGTCGTCGGCTCCGGCCTCCAGGCCGACGACGATGTCGAAGTCGTCGCCGCGCGCGGTGAGCATGATGATCGGGACCTCGCTGGTCTGCCGGATGCGGCGGCAGACCTGGACACCGTTGATGCCGGGCAGCATGAGGTCGAGCAGGACGAGTTCGGGGCGGAAGGCACCCATGAGGGCGAGGCCGGCCTCGCCGGTCTCGGCGGCCCGCACGTCGTGGCCGCGGCGGCGCAGGCCGAGCCCCACCCCCTCCCGGATGGAAGGGTCGTCCTCGATCAGCAGTACGCGTGGCATCCGTTCAGTATCCCAGGGTGTTTCGTGCGGTTCCTCCCGCTATCGGCCGATCTTCCGGCGCAGGGAGTCGATCAGGTCGGTGATCTCCGTCAGGCGCAGCGGCCCGGCGAGGAGTACGACGACCAGCGCGAGCGCGATGGTTCCCGCCCCGGCCGCCGCGTAGGAGCCGAGGCCGTCGGCGGCCCGGGCGGCCGCGTAGCCGGCGCCGCCCGCGGGCAGGCAGGCGGCGAGCAGCCGCAGGTGGGTCCGCAGGGCGGTGGCGGTACGGGGACCCGTGCGCGGGCCGAGCCGGCGGGCCAGGGCGTACGCCGTCACGGCCGCGCCCGCCGCGAAGGCGAGGCCGGTGGCGGCGGCCATGCCGGTCACGGCCCAGCGCGGCGGCAGGAAGAGGTACGCGGCGTAGGACAGCCCGGCGTTGACGGCGACGACGACCAGGTTGAGGAAGAAGGGGGTCCGGGTGTCGGAGAGGGCGTAGAAGCCGCGGCCGAGCACGTACTGGGCGGAGTAGGCGATCAGGCCGGGCGCGAAGGCGGTCAGCATGCCCGCCATGGCGGCGACGGAGGCGGGGTCGTTGTTGCCGTATCCGGCGACGCAGTCCATGACCCAGGGGGCGAGCGCGGCGAAGAGCGCGGCGGCCGGTACGACGAGGGCGGCGCTGGAGCGCAGGGCGTAGGAGACGTCCGCGCGGACGGCGCCGAGGTCGCCGTCGGAGGCGGCCGCGCTCATCCGGGGCATCAGCGCGGTCACGAGGGAGACGGTGACGATGCCTTGCGGGACGACCCACAGCTGGTAGGCGTTGGTGTAGGCGGCGTATCCGGCGTTGCCGAGGTCGTGGCCGACGCCGGTGGACAGCCGGGTCACCACCCAGTAGGCGAACTGGTTGGCGCACACGAGCAGGACCAGCCAGCCCGCGTTGCGCAGCGGGCGGGTGAGGCCGCTGCCGCGCCAGTCGAAGCGGGGTCGCCAGCGGAAGCGGGCGGCGCGCAGCGCGGGGAGCAGGGCGAGGGCCTGGACCGCGATCCCGGCGGTGGTGCCGATGCCGAGCAGGCGGGTCCCCTCGGCGGTGAGGCCGTCGGTGGCGCCGTGGGACACGTACAGGAACAGTCCGAAGACGGCGATGACGACGAGGCTGTTGAGGACAGGGGTCCACATCATGGCGCCGAACCGGCCGCGGGCGTTTAGGACTTGTCCGAGCAGGGTGAAGAGCCCGTAGACGAGGATCTGCGGGAGGCAGTAGCGGGCCAGCGCGATGGTGGTGGCCCGCTGGGCGCCGTCGTAGGAGGGCGCGTAGACCTCGACGATCAGCGGGGCCGCGAGGACGGCGACGGCGGTGAGTGCGAGGAGCGCGACGGTGCAGGCGGTCAGCAGCCGGTCGGTGTAGGCGGCGCCGCCGTCCCGGTGCTCCCGGGCGGCGCGCACCAGTTCGGGGACGAAGACGGCGTTGAGGGCGCCGCCGATGAGCAGCATGTAGAGGATGTTCGGGACCGTGTTGGCGACGGTGTAGCCGTCACCGAGGGTTCCGCTGCCGATCGCGGCGACGACCACGGCGGAGCGGACGAAGCCGATGGCGCGGGAGACGACGGAACCGGCCGCCATGAGGGCGCCGCTGCGCAGGAGGGAGCCCTCGCGCCCGGGCGCCTCCGGGCCGCCCCCGGGCGGCGCGGCCGTCGCCCTGGGCTCCGTACGGGTACTGCTGTCCATCGGGGGCTTTTCCCTTCACCGGGTCGAAGGTGGAGGGTACCCCGGGGGTGCGGGGGGCCGATGTGGCGGTCCCGGTAGGGGCGTTCGGCCTGGCCGCCGGGACGAAGGTCCTTTCCGGAATGCCGCCTGCCATGTGACCGAATGGCAACTGTTCCGCTGCGGCGCACGTCACAAACGGCCGGCGGATATTTTCCGCCGGAAACGCAACCTAAAGTCGTTCCGTTCGCTCCTTGTTTACGGACGATCTTTACTTGGAGGGGTTTTGCCGAGCCGTACCCGCCGTACCCGCGTTACCCGCCTTACTCGCCTTGCCCGCCGCACCGACCGCGAGGGCCGTACCGCACTGCCGCGCCTGCGTGGCCGGCACGCCACGCTGGCGGGCACCGCACTCCTGGCCGCCGCGCTGACCGCCTGCGGCGGCGGCTCGGACACGGGCTCCGGCGGACCCGGCGGAGCCGGCGGGACGGACGCGAAGAACAAGCCGGCGATGGCGGTGTCGGTGAACCTCACGGGCGACCAGGTCAAGGCGGGCGAGCCCGTCAAGGTGACCATCGCCGACGGCAGGCTGGCACAGGTCAAGGTGACGGACGGCAAGGGCGGGGAGCTGCCGGGGCGGATAGCCGCCGACGGCAGGACCTGGACCTCCGAGCGCAACGCCTCCCCCGCCACCGACTACAAGGTCGAGGCGCAGAACGCCGACAGCCAGAGCGCCACCGCCCAGTTCAAGACCTCGCCCGCCGACAAGGTGAACAAGGTCTCGATCAACATCTCCAAGGGCAGCACGGTGGGCGTGGCCATGCCGGTCTCGCTGGTCTTCGACAACCCGGTGAAGAACAAGGCCGAGGTGGAGAAGCAGCTGAAGGTCACGACCTCGAACAACACCGAGGGCTCCTGGGGCTGGTTCAAGGACTATTCCGGCAAGGACCGGGTGGACTGGCGGCCGAAGGACTACTGGAAGTCCGGCACCGACGTGAAGGTCGACATGAACCTGAACGGGGTGGACTCCGGAACCGGCGGCGGCCTGTTCGCACGTGATTACACCACCGAATTCAAGATTGGCAAGGACCGCCGGATGGAGGTCAGCCTCGACACCAAGAAGATGTCGGTCTCCGAGGACGGCCAGGTGGTCAGGACTATTCCCATTTCGGCCGGAACTCCGGGCGGGCAGAAGGCTTCCTGGTCCGGGAAGATGGTGCTGATGGCGAAGGAGGGCACCATCCGGATGGATTCCCAGACGGTGGGCCTGGGCGACTCCTACGACAAGATGGTCGACTACTCGATGCGGCTGACCTGGTCGGGCATGTACGCGCACGCCGCCCCGTGGAACAGCGACAACTTCGGGAGCGCCAACACCAGTTCCGGCTGTGTGGGGATGAGCGACGCCAACGCGAAGTCCTTCTACGAGCTGGTGCAGCCCGGCGACGCCTTCGAGGTGGTCGGCAAGGGCTCCAAGGGCAATGCCGAACTGGGCAACGGCTACGGCGAGTGGAACCTCACGTGGGACGCGTGGAAGGCGAAGAGCGCGCTGGCGGGCGGCGCCCAGAGCGGCTGACAGCAGCCGCGGCCCGGCGCCGACTGACTCTTGTTCAATTGTTACCTGTACGTAACTTACCGGCGGGTTACCTTCGGTAAGCCCCTCCCGTTACCGTCGGGTCACTTTGGCACCGGCGCACGCGAGGAGCGATCGATGAGAGTCCGCCCCACCCCCGCAGCGGCCCTGGCGGCCGTGCTCGCGGCGGCCGCCCTGGGCCTGGCCCCCCATCAGGCCCAGGCGGCCCCCGCCACCCCCGCCGCCTCCGTGGCCGCCGCCTCCCCGGAGCTGCGCTTCCACGACATCCCGGGCTCCGGCGGCATCACGCTCAAGGGCAACGTCTTCACCCCCGCCGGGGCCGAACCCGGCAGCAAGTACCCCCTGATCGTGCTGCCCACCAGCTGGGGCATGCCGCAGATCGAATACGTCGCCCAGGCCCACGCGCTCGCCGACTCCGGTTACGTGGTGGTCGGTTACACCTCGCGCGGCTTCTGGCTCTCCGGCGGCCAGATCGAGACCGCGGGCCCCGCCGACGTCGCGGACGTCTCCGCCGTCATCGACTGGGCGCTGGCGAACACCCCCGCCGACGCCGCCCGGATCGGCCTCGGCGGGGTCTCGTACGGCGCGGGCATCAGCCTGCTCGCCTCCGCGCACGACCCCCGCGTCAAGGCCGTGGTCGCACTCAGCGGCTGGGCGAACCTCATCGACTCCATCTACTCGGGCCGCACCCAGCACCTCCAGGCCGCCGGACTCCTCGGCGCCGCCGGCTACCTCACCGGCCGCCCCGGCCCCGAACTCCAACAGGTCCTCGGTGACTTCCTCGGCTCCCACCTGGAGCGCGAGGACCAGATGATCGAATGGGGCAGGAAGCGCTCCGCCTCCGACCAGGTGGACCGGATCAACGCCAACGGCGCCGCGATCATGCTCGGCAACGCCTGGGGCGACACCATCTTCCCGCCCAACCAGTACGCCGCCTTCTACGACAAGCTCACCGGCCCCAAACGGCTGGAGTTCCGCCCCGGCGACCATGCCACCGCCGAGGGCACCGGCCTGCTGGGCCTGCCCAACGACACCTGGACCAACGCCCACCGCTGGTTCGACCGCTACCTCAAGGGCGAACGCAACGGCGTCGACACCGAGTCCCCCGTCCAGATCAAGTCCCGCAGCGACGAGGGCTACGAGGGGTACGCGGACTGGAAGTCGGTCGGCTCCGGCGGCACCGAGAAGATCGCCCTGCCCGGCAGCGAGCACGTCTTCGCGAACGTCGACTCCGGCGCCGACGGCGGCGTGGTGCTCCTCTCCAGCGTCCTGGACCAGTTCGCGAAGGCGCCCCCCATCGCCTCCGTCCCCCTGCTCCCCCGCGCCTTCGCCGCCGTCTGGCAGTCCGGGCGCTACGCCGAGGAGCGCCGCGTCCGCGGCACCGTACGCCTGCACACCACGGTGACGCCCACCCGGGGCGACGGCACCTTCGTCGCCTACCTCTACGACGTCGGCCCGCTCGGCCTCGGCAAGCTGGTCAGCAACGCCCCGTACACCTTCCACGGGAAGACGCCGGGGCAGTCCTTCGGCGTGGACCTGGAGCTGTTCTCCACCGCCTACGACGTGCCCGCGGGCCACCGGCTCGCCCTGGTCGTGGACACCGTCGACCCGCTCTACATCGAGCACAACCCCGCCGGGGCGCAGCTGACCTTCTCCTCGCCGCGCACCGATCCCTCGTACGTCTCGGTGCCTCTGCGCGAGCAGTGATCCACGGCCGCTGCCGGGGCGGGGCGCGCCCTCACCGTCCCGGCAGCACGTTCGCCTGGAGCGCGGGAGCGACCTCGACGGCAGAGGTTTTGGGGTTGCGCCGCTCGCGCCGGGCCACCCAGGTGGCGAACCAGGACAGGAGCATGCACATGCCGATGTAGACGGGGGAGATGATCATCACGACGGGGATGAAGGGCAGGTCGTAGTCCAGGTTCGAGGCGATGAGCTTGCCGGCGTGCAGGAACTCCTCGTAGGTGATCAGGAAGCCGAGCGAGGTGTCCTTCAGTGCCACCACCAGCTGGCTGATGATGGTCGGGAGCATCGCGCGGAGCGCCTGGGGGGCGAGGACGTGGGTCATGACCTGCGTCTTGCGCAGGCCGAGGGCGTAGGCCGCCTCGCGCTGGCCGCGGTCCACCGCGTTGATGCCGGTACGGAAGACCTCGGCCAGCACCGAGCCGTTGTACAGGGTGAGTCCCGCGACCAGCGCGGGCAGCGGCTGGACCTTCAGGGCGACGAAGATGAAGAAGATCATCACCAGCACCGGCATGGCCCGGAAGAACTCCACGCACAGCGTGGCCAGCCAGCGCAGCGGCCGGTGCACCGACAGCCGCCCGGTGGCGAGGACCGCGCCGAGCAGGAGCGAGAGCACCGAGGCGTAGGCGAAGGCCTTGAGGGTGTTGCCGAGGCCCCGCAGCAGCAGCTCCTGGATGCCCTTGTACGTGAAGGGGGACCACTTGGCGGCGGTGAACTGGTCGGTGTCGAAGAGCAGGTAGAGGATCCAGGCCAGCAGGGCGAGGATCACCACCGTCGAGACGATCCCGTAGAGGGCGTGCCGGCGGCGGGCCTGGGGACCGGGCAGGTCGTAGAGGGCGGTGGAGCGCGTGTCCCCGTACAGCGCGTGCGCGGTCATCGGGCGACTCCGTAGCGCTTCTCCAGCACGTGGAAGAGCGCGCTGATGGACAGGGTGATGATCAGGTAGCCGACGGCGATCCAGACGAAGGTCCAGATGATGCTGTAGCCCAGCTCGTTGAGGGTCTTGTACGTGCCCAGCAGCTCGGTGACGCTGAAGGCGCCGGCGATGGCCGAGTTCTTGGCCAGGGCGATCAGGGTGGAGCCGACGGGCGGGATCACCGACCGGAAGGCCTGCGGGAGGACCACCGTGCCCAGGGTCTGGCCGAAGGACATGCCGAGGCTGCGGGCCGCCTCGCCCTGGCCCTTGGGCACGGTGTTGATGCCCGAGCGCAGCACCTCGCAGATGAAGGCGGAGGTGTAGCAGCCCAGCGCCAGGACGGCGAAGACCTGGAAGGGCAGCACCAGCCCGAAGCGGGGCAGGCCGAGCAGGACGGCGAAGAAGAGCAGGGTGAGCGGGGTGTTGCGCAGGATGGTCACCCAGACCGTGCCGAAGACGCGGAAGGAGCCGACGGGCGCGACGCGGAAGGAGGCCATCACGAAGCCCAGGACCAGGGCGAGGAGGGAGGCGTACACGGTCAGCTGGACGGTGCCCAGGAAGCCCTTGCCGTAGAGCGCGAAGTTCTCGGTCAGTACGTTCATGGCGGTGCGGTCTCCCCTCAGCTCGCCGGGTAGCGGTCGATGGGCGGGGGTGTGGGGGCGGGGACGCCGGACAGGCCGAGGGTGGCCTCGTAGGCCTTCTTCCAGTTGCCGTTCTTCTCGTTCTCGGCGAGCGCGTCGTCGAGGGCGAAGCGCAGGGCGTTGTCCGAGCGCGGTACGCCGACGCCGTACGGCTCCTTGGAGAAGGGCTTGCCGACCACCTTGAGCTCCTCGGGGACCTTGGCGGCGTAGCCGAGGAGGATGGAGTCGTCGGTGGTGACGGCGTCGACCTGGTAGGTGAGCAGGTTGTCGACGCAGACCGAGTAGGTGTCGTAGGCGACGAGCACCGCCTTCGGGTACTCCTGCTGGATCCGCTGGTAGGGGGTGGAGCCGGCGGCCGAGCAGACCTTCTTGCCGGCGAGGTCCTCGGGGCCCTTGATGTCCTTCTCGTCCTTGCGGACCAGCAGGGACTGGCCGGCCATGAAGTAGGGGCCGGCGAAGCCGACCTGCTTCTTGCGCTTGTCGTTGATCGTGTAGGTGCCCACGTAGTAGTCGATCTGGCCGTTCTGGAGGGCGGTCTCCCGGTTGGCGGAGGCGATCGTCTTGTACTCGATCGTCTTGGGGTCGAAGCCGAGGGAGGCGGACATCATCTTGGCGATCTCGATGTCGAAGCCGGAGTAGGTGCCGCTCGCGGGGTCCTTCTCCCCCATGTACGGCTGGTCCTCCTTGACGCCGACGGTGAGGTGGCCGCGCTTCTCGGCCCGCTCCCAGGTAGGGGACTGCGGGAGCCGGAAACCGGTGGCCACGTGGTAGACGGGCAGGTCCTCGGGCTGCGGCCCCTTGACCGGGGGGCTGCCGGACCTGCCGCAGGCGGTGGCCGCGAGGAGGGCGAGGAGCAGGACGAGGGCGCGCGGGGCGCGCGGGATGTGCTTCATCGGGCCGCCCCTCAGTGCTTGAGGATCTTGGAAAGGAAGTCCCTGGCGCGCTCGCTCTCCGGCGCGGTGAAGAAGGCCTCCGGGGTGCGGTCCTCGACGATGCTGCCGTCGGCCATGAAGACGACGCGGTTGGCGGCGGAGCGGGCGAAGCCCATCTCGTGCGTGACCACCACCATGGTCATGCCCTCGGCCGCCAGCTGCTGCATGACCTCCAGCACCTCGTTGATCATCTCCGGGTCGAGGGCGGAGGTCGGCTCGTCGAAGAGCAGCGCCTTGGGGCTCATGGCCAGGGCGCGGGCGATGGCCACGCGCTGCTGCTGGCCGCCGGAGAGCTGGGCGGGGTACTTGTCGGCCTGGTCCGCGAGGCCGACCCGGTCCAGGAGTTCCCGGGAGCGCTTGCCGGCCTCGTCCTTGTTGCGCTTCCTGACCTTCAGCTGGGCGAGGGAGACGTTGGCGAGGACGGTCTTGTGCGCGAAGAGGTTGAAGGACTGGAAGACCATGCCGACCTCGGCGCGGAGCCGGGCCAGCTCCTTGCCCTCGTCGGGGAGGGGCCGGCCGTCGAGGGTGATCGTGCCGGACTCGATGGTCTCCAGGCGGTTGATGGTCCGGCAGAGGGTGGACTTCCCGGAGCCGGAGGGGCCGATGATCACCACCACCTCCCCGCGGCCGACGGTGAGGTTGATGTCCCGCAGGACGTGCAAGGTCCCGAAGTGCTTGTTGACGTCCCGCAGCTCGATCAACGGATCGACGGCCATACGCTGCCCTGCCCACTTGTCGGTGTGTCGAGGTCAGCGCAAACTATCCAGCGGCCGGAGGGGCTTCATCGCGACACGCCTAAAGGGCGCATAAAGCGCATTGGCTCTTCAGTCGTACGAGAACACCCGCGGAAGGACGCGCCGGAGGCCCGGCGGCGGCCCCGGCGGAGGCCCGGCGTAGACCCGGCGGGGGCCCGGGGGACGGCCCGCGAGCAGACCGGCCGCGGTCAGCCCTCGGAAGCTTCCGCGTAGGCCTGGCCGAGCTCGGGCGAGCCGGTCATCGCCCAGGACACCCCCGACTCGACCACGTTGAGCTCCCGTCCCGACTCCAGCCGGATCACGGGCTGGCCGTTGGGCCACACCTGCCAGGAGGAGCCCGGGATGGTGCGGATGATCACGGTGCCGAGGTAGAAGCCCGCGTCGTTGCCGAGCCACGGCACGGCCTCGGGGTCCCTGCGCCAGCGGGGCATCAGCTGGTCGAGGGAGTCCAAGGAGGCCGGGGTCTGGTCGAGTTCGAGCCCAGCCGCCCTCGCCTGCGCGCGCAGCATCTCGCACTCCGAGAACAGCTCGGCGACGCCCTCGGGATCAGCCGCGAGGGCGGCGCCGAGCCCCGCACCCTGTTCCGTTTCGTGCCGGTTCAGCCAGTTGGCCAGGAAAGGGATGTTCATACCGCCCAGCGTGGCACCAGGATCCCCGGCTGGCCACAGGGCGCGCCTTGATCACCGCGCCCCGTTCGGGGCGGGCCGCCGGGCGGGCCCGGCTACACCTCCAGGTCGACGACGACGGGGGCGTGGTCGGAGGCCCCCTTGCCCTTGCGCTCCTCGCGGTCGACGTACGCGTCCTTGACCGCCTTGGTGAAGGGCTCGTTGCCGTAGACGAGGTCGATGCGCATGCCCCGGTTCTTGGGGAAGGCGAGCTGGCGGTAGTCCCAGAAGGTGTACGGGCGGTCGTACTTGAGGGCGCGGGGGAAGACGTCCGACAGGCCGGCCGCGCGCAGGGCCTCCAGGGCGGCCCGCTCGGCGGGGGTGACGTGGGTCAGGCCCGCGAAGAGGGCCGGGTCGTAGACGTCCTCGTCGGTCGGCGCGACGTTGAAGTCGCCGAGGACGGCGAACGGGCGCGGTCCGGCGGCGTCTTCGGCGACGGCCGCGGCCAGGGCCCGGAACCACTCCAGCTTGTAGCCGTAGTGGTCGTGCTCGACCTCGCGGCCGTTGGGTACGTACACCGACCAGACGCGCACGCCGCCGCAGGTGGCGGAGATGGCGCGGGGCTCGGTGACGCCCTCGTACTCCGGTCCCCCGGGCAGGCCCCGTACGACGTCGTCCAGCCCGACCCTGGAGAGCAGGGCGACGCCGTTCCACCGGCCGGTGGCGTGGACGGCCGACTCGTAGCCCAGCTCGCGCAGCGCGTCGGCGGGGAACTGCTCCGGCGAGCACTTGGTCTCCTGGACGCAGAGCACGTCCGTGCCGGAGCTCTCCAGCCAGGCCAGCAGGCGCGGCAGCCGGGCGGTGATCGAGTTGACGTTGTACGTGGCGATACGCATGCCGTCCAACCTACCGCCCGGCACCGACAGTCAGAGCGCGGCGCTCTCTCCGGCCCCCAGGCGCCGGTGCGGGGCCCCGCCGAGGCCCTCCAGGGCGGTGTCGTAGACGGGCCGGGCGAGGTCGGAGAGGTAGGCGTCGTGGATGTCGATCGCCTGGCGCGGCTTGACCTCGCGGACGTAGTCGATCACTTCGGCGATCTTGTTCCAAGGGGCGTGCAGCGGCAGCATCAGCGTGTCGACGGGGACGTCCGGCACGGTCAGCGCGTCGCCGGGATGGAAGAGGGAGCCGTCGACGAGGAAGCCGACATTGGTGATCCGCGGGACGTCCGGGTGGATCACGGCGTGCAGCTCGCCGTGGACGCGGACCGCGAAGCCGGCCGCCTCGAAGGCGTCGCCGTGGCCCACGGTGTGCACCCGGCCCGGATAGGCCCCGGACAGCTTGCGGGCGACGCTGTCGAGGGTCCACAGCCCGGCCCCGGGGTCCGCGTCGAGGGCGGCGCGGATCCGGCCCTCCTCGAAGTGGTCCGGGTGCTCGTGCGTGACCAGGAGGACGTCCGCGCCGAGACCCGCGTCCGGTTCGCTGAAGGCGCCCGGGTCGATGACGAGCGTGCGCCCGTCCTTCTCCAACTGGACGCAGGAGTGCAGCCGTTTGGTGAGCTTCATGGGGCCACCCTAGGCGGGGGCGGGCCCGGAACCGGTCAGGGAACGGTGGTCGAGACGACGTAGACCCGGGGGTTCTTCGGGTTGGTCAGGTCCACGGTGATGTCGCGGGTGGGGCGGGGGTCCTGCGCGTCCAGGGTGATCCCGGCCCACTTGTGCTTCTTGCTCCAGCTCCAGCCCGCGATCCTGGCGTCGTGATCGGAGATCGACACGCCCGGGGTCAGCGCGGCGCGGCTGGTGCCGGCGTCCGCCAGGAAGGTGTCCAGCTGGGCGGGGGTGAGGCCGAACTGCATGTAGAGCCGGCTGGTGTGCCAGTTGTTCGTCTCCAGGTACCCCACCAGCGAGGCCATCATCGGCACGGGGACCTCGTAGATGCTGCGCTGCACCTTGGAGGGCCAGCCGCCACGCACCTTGACGGCGCCCACCTTGGCGGCCTTGTCCCGGCCGCTCTCGCGGCTCTGCTGGGCGGAGACGGCGAGGTAGCCCGCCGGGACGCCGACCAGCAGCAGGATGATGATCGCGGTGATCCACCGGCGCCGGACGGTGGCGCGGCGGTCCTGGCGGGCCCGGTCGTCCTCCGCCGAGGGCGGGCGGTCGCCGCCGGCCTCGGGGGAGGACGCCTGTCTGGGCAGGGAGGGGGGCGGTGTCACTGGTCGTCCTGGTCCTTGGTGGCCGTGGTGTCCTTCGGCCGCGCCGGACCGGCGGCCGGGCGCAGGCCGAGCTGCGCGTAGCGCTCGTAGCGCTCGACGCGCCGCCGCGTGGCGCGGCGGAACCGGCGGGCGACGAGCCGGGAGAGGTCGGCGGCGCCGACCATGCCCGCCTCGGGGCCGAGCTGGGCCTTGGCGATCCGCGCCTCGGGGCGGTAGCCGCGGCCGGTGAGGTGGCGCCGGAAGGCGTCGCGGGCGGGCCCGATCAGCAGGTCGTCGGCGGCGCTGACGCCGCCGCCGATGACGAAGCAGGACGGGTCGAGGGCGGCGGCGAGGTTGGCGATGCCGACGCCGAGCCACTGGCCGATGTCCTGGAGGAGCTCGACGCACATGGCGTCGCCCTCGCGGGCCAGCTCGGTGATGAGCGGCCCGGTGATCTCGGCGACGTTGCCGCCGACCTTGGCGATGATGTTGTGCGCGACCGGGGAGTCGGCGGCGGCCAGCTCGCGCGCCTCGCGGACCAGGGCGTTGCCGGAGCTGTACTGCTCCCAGCAGCCGCGGTTGCCGCAGGGGCAGCGGTGGCCGCCCGGCACGACCTGCATGTGGCCGAACTCGCCGGCCACTCCGTAGCGGCCGCGCTTGACCTGGCCGCCCTCCAGGATGGCCCCGCCGATGCCGGTGCCCAGGGTGATCATGACGAGGTGGTCCTCGCCGCGGCCCGCGCCGAAGCGCCACTCGGCCCAGGCGGCGGTGTTGGCGTCGTTGTCCACCATGACCGGGACCGCGAGCCGGGACTGGAGCGCGTCGCGCAGCGGCTCGTCGCGCCAGGCCAGGTGCGGGGCGAACAGCACGCGCGAGCGGTCGGCGTCCACCCAGCCGGCGGCGCCGATGCCGACCGCGTGCACGTCGTGCCGGTCGGAGAGGTCCAGCACCAGTTCGACGATGGTGTCCTCGACGACCTTGGGGCTCTTGGACTTGTCCGGGGTCTCGGTCCGGATCTTCTCCAGGATGACCCCGTCGGCGTCGACCACGCCGGCCATCACCTTGGTGCCGCCGATGTCGATGCCGACGGTCGGGACGCGCGGGGCGGTCAGCAGCGACCGGCGCTCGCGCGTTCCGACGGTCCGCAGGACGGTGCCGCGCGCCGCGCCCCGGTGGGAGAGCGCGAAGTCCCGGTACGTGCTCATCGCGTCGTGTCGTCCCTGTCGGAGGCTGCGGCGGAGTCGGAGGGGCTGCCGGAAGCGGTTCCGGCGGGGGTGCCCGGTGCTGATTCTGCCACCCGCTCCAGCTCGTGGCTCAGCTCGTCCAGCTCGGAACCGCCCGCCATCTGCCGGGTGAGCTCGTCCAGGGTGATCGAGTCCCGGGTGTGGCTGCCCGCCATGGCCCCGCGCTTGAGCAGCACGAACCGGTCTCCGACGAGGTGGGCGTGGTGCGGGTTGTGGGTGATGAGGACCACGCCGAGACCGGCGTCGCGGGCCGCGGCGACGTACTTGAGGACCACGCCGGACTGCTTCACGCCGAGGGCGGCGGTGGGCTCGTCGAGGACGAGGACCTTCGCCCCGAAGTACACGGCGCGGGCGATGGCCACGCACTGGCGCTCGCCGCCGGAGAGGGTGCCGATGGGCTGGTCCACGTCCCGCAGGTCGATGCCCATGCGCAGCAGCTCGGCGCGGGTGGTCTCGCGCATCCGCGCGACGTCGAGGCGGCGGAAGGGGCCGCGGCCCTTCGTCGGCTCGGAGCCGAGGAAGAAGTTCCGCCAGACCGGCATGAGGGGGACGACGGCGAGGTCCTGGTAGACGGTCGCGATGCCGTGGTCGAGGGCGGCGCGCGGGTTGGCGAGCACAGTCTGGGCGCCCTCGATCTCGAAGCTGCCGGCGTCGTGCCGGTGCAGCCCCGCGATGATCTTGATGAGGGTGGACTTGCCGGCTCCGTTGTCGCCGAGCACACAGGTGATCTCGCCGGCCGAGACCTCCAGGGAGACGCCCTGGAGCGCGCGGATGTTGCCGTAGTACTTGCTGACGTCGGTCAGCTTCACCAGGGCGGTCCCGGTGGTCGCGGGGTCCGCGCCGGGCGTGGTCTTCGTGGTCACTTGCTCGCCTCCGCCCGCTTGCGGACCCATGCGTTGAGCAGCGTCGCCAGCAGGAGCATGGCGCCGAGGAAGAACTTGAACCAGTCCGGGTTCCACTGGGCGTAGACGATGCCGTTGCTGGTCATGCCGAAGATGAACGCGCCGACGGCCGAGCCGATGGCGGAGCCGTAACCGCCCGTCATCAGACAGCCGCCGATGACCGCCGCGATGATGTAGAGGAACTCGTTGCCGACGCCTTCCCCCGACTGGACCACGTCGAAGGAGAACAGGATGTGCTGGCCGGAGATCCAGGCGCACAGCGCGACGCCCATGTAGAGGCCGATCCGCGTCTTGACGACGGGGACGCCGGTGGCGCGGGCCGCGTCGGCGCCGCCGCCCACCGCGAAGATCCAGTTGCCGGCGCGGGTGCGCAGCAGGATCCAGGTGGCGATGGCGACCAGGGCGAACCACCACAGGATGGTGACCTTGAGGGTCACCGAGCCGATGTTCCACTGCGAGGCGAACAGGGCCCGGGCGGAGGAGAAGCCCTCCATGTCGGCGATCGTCTTGGTGGAGACGGAGCCGCTGATCAGTTTGGTGAAGCCGAGGTTCAGGCCGGTCAGCATGAGGAACGTGCCGAGGGTGATGATGAAGCTCGGCAGTTTGGTGCGGGTCAGCATGAACCCGTTGAAGAAGCCGATGGCCAGGGTGACCAGCAGCGACACCAGGACGCCGACCCATACGTTGGCCGTCATCTGGTAGCTGAACATCGAGCTGAACAGCGCCGACGTGGTGACCATGACCCCGGCGGAGAGGTCGAACTCTCCGCCGATCATCAGCAGGGCGACCGGGACCGCCATGATCCCGATGGTGGAGGCCGAGTACATGATCGTGCTCAGGCTGGAGGTCCGCAGGAAGCTGTCGGCGGCGAAGGAGAAGAAGACGAAGACGGCGACGGCCCCGACGACCGCGCCCAGCTCGGGGCGGCCCAGGAGCCGGCGGACGTACGAGGTCGGCGCGAGCCGTTCGTCGGCGGTGGCGGCGGTGCTCATCGGCTGCCCCGCTTGATGAACTCCTCCAGCTTTGCGGCCTCGGCCCCGGTGACGATCTGCGGGCCGGTCAGCACCGGGCGGCCGCCGCCGAGGACGTCCGCGTTGTAGCGGTAGAGCCAGAGCAGGTCGATGGCCTGGTAGCCCTGGAGGTAGGGCTGCTGGTCGACGGCGAAGCCGAGGGCGCCGGACTTCAGGTCGCGGGCGACGGACTCGTTGAGGTCGAAGGTGTCCACCTCGGCCTTGCTGCCCGCCGCGTCCTTGGCCTTGATGGCGGTGGGGGCGAAGGGCGCGCCGAGGGTGACGATCGCGTCGACGGAGGGGTCGGCCTGGAGCTTCGCCTGGACGGCCGCCTGCACGGAGGGCATGTTCGTGCCCTCGACGTAGAGGTTCTCCATGCTGCCGCCGAAGGTCTTCTTCGCCCCGGCGCAGCGCTGCTCGTGGCCGACGTTGCCCTGTTCGTGCAGGACGCAGACGGCCTTCTTGCGGCCCCGCTTGGTCAGCTCGGTGCCGACCGCCTCGCCCGCGATCTCCTCGTCCTGACCGATGTGGGCGAGGGCCCCGTACGCGGCCGACTGGGCGGATCCGGAGTTGACCGTGATCACCGGGATGCCCGCCTTGACGGCCTTGCCGATGACGTCCTTGAGCGCGTCGGGCTTGGCGAGGCTGACGATGATCCCGTCGACCTTCTGGTCGATCGCGTTCTGCACGAACTGGGCCTGCTGCTGTGCCTGGTCGTCGTGCGAGTACACGAAGTTGATGTTGTCCTTGGCGGCGGCTTCCTTGGCGCCCTTCTGGACGATGTCCCAGAAGGTGTCGCCGTCGCCCGCGTGGGTCACCATCGCGAAGGTCCAGCGCGGCGTGGACACGGCGGGCCGGCCCGCCTGAGCGGCCTTCGCCCGCTCCTCGGCACGCTTGCCGCCCGTGCTGCTGCAGCCCGCGAGGGAGGCCCCCAGTACCACCGCGAGCACGGCGCCCACGACGCGTACCCCTGTCCGAACCCTAGCCACGTCGCCGTGCCCTTCCCTCGTTGTGCCTGCCACTGAACTCAAAGTGGTCATTCCGGTTCCAGCCGCCCAGTATCCGCCACAGTGGACCTTGGCGGCCCATCGGGGGCCGTCGCCACCATCGTGGCCTTCCCCGGACAGAGCCGGGCAGATTGACAGCTCCCCCGGACGGGGCCACGTTGAGTGCATGCGCATCGGGCTCATCGGGACGGGCCGGATCGGCTCCTTCCACGCGGCCGCCCTGGCCCGCCGGCCGGACGCCGGTTCGCTGCTCCTCGCCGACGCCGACGCCGGGCGGGCCGCGCGGCTCGCGGACCGGCTCGGGGCCACCGCCGCGCCCACCGTCGAGCAGGTCTTCACCTGGGGCGTGGACGCCGTGGTGGTGGCCTGCGCGACCGAAGCACACGCCGAGCTGGTCGTACGGGCGGTGCGGGCCGGCCTGCCGGTGTTCTGCGAGAAGCCCCTGGCCCCCGACCTGGCGCGGACCCTGGCGGTGCTGCGCGAGGTGGAGTCCGTCGGCGGGACCCTCCAGCTGGGGTTCATGCGCCGCTTCGACGCGGGCTGCCGCACCGCGCGGGAGCTGGTCCGTTCGGGCGCGCTCGGACGGCTGCACACCGTACGGACGATGACGGCCGATGCCGCACCGCCGCCCGCCGCGTACCTCGCGGGCTCCGGCGGGCTGTTCCGGGACTGCCTGGTGCACGACTTCGACATGGTCCGCTGGGTGACCGGGCACGAGCCCGTCGAGGTGTACGCGACCGGTTCGGACGCGGGACCCGCGCGGTTCCGGGAGGCCGGGGACGTCGACACGGCGGCGGCGCTGCTGACCCTCGACGACGGGACGCTGGTCAGCAGTACCGCCACCCGGTGCAACGGCGCCGGGTACGACGTGCGGATGGAGTTCGCCGGGGAGCTGGACCAGGTCTCCTCCGGGCTGGACGACCGTACGCCGATCGCCTCGACGGAACCGGACGGGCCGCCCCCGGCGAGCAAGCCGTGGACCGGGTTCCTGGAACGGTTCGGGCCGGCCTACGAGGCCGAGCTGGGCGCCTTCGTCTCGCTGGTGCGCGGCGAGGGGCCCAATCCGTGCGACGGGCGGGAGGCCCTGGCCGCGTTCCGGGTCGCGGAGGCGTGCGAACGCTCCCGGCGTGAGCGCCGCCCCGTGCGCATGGACGAGCTGCCGGATCTCCGGGGCGGCGGGCATGCGGGCCACAGTAAGGCCGCTGATCAAGCCCCGTAGAGGCGTTTTACGGCCATCGTGCAGCCGGCGGAGCTCCGCCCCCAGGCGGTGCCGGCGAGGACCAGGACGACGCCCGCGAGGCCGAGGGGGCCGAGGTGCTCGCCGCCGAGGGCGATGCCGGCCCCGGCCGCCCACAGCGGTTCGGTGCCGAGCAGCAGGCTGACCCGGGAGGGGGAGGTCCTGCGTACGGCCCACATCTGGACGAAGAAGGCGAAGAGGGTGCAGAAGACGGACAGGAAGGCCAGCCCGGCCCACTGGGCGGGCCCGAAGTCCGCGGCGGCCGCCCAGGGCGCGGCGCCGGTGCCGGGCAGCGCGCAGAGGGCGGCGAAGAGCAGGACGGCGCCGCCGAGCTGCACGGTGGTCAGGGAGAGCGGGTCGGCGTCCTGGACGGCCTTGATCCGGGCCATCAGGAGCACGTGCAGGGTGCGGGCGAGGGCGGCGCCGAGGATCAGCAGGTCACCGGGGCCGGGGGCGGTGAGGCCGGCGCCCTGGGTCAGCAGCACCACTCCGGCCACCGAGACGGCGGCGGCGCCGAGGAAGGACGCCGAGGGGGCGGTGCGGCGTACGGCGGATTCCGCGAGCGGGGTGAAGATCATGGTCAGGCTGATGATCAGCCCGGCGTTGGTGGCGGAGGTGCGCACCACCCCGTAGGTCTCCAGCAGGAAGATCCCGCCGAGTACGAGGCCCAGCACACCGGCGCCGCGCAGCTGGGCGGGACCGAGGGCGCGCAGCCGCCGCCGGCCGGCGAGGACGAGCACGGGCAGGACGAGCGCGAAGCGCAGCACGAGCACGGCGAGCACGGTGTGCGCGGTGGTGACGCCCTTGGCCGCGAGGTAGCTGCCGCCCCAGACGACGGCGACCAGCAGGACGGGCAGGTCAGCGAGCCGCGCGCGGCGGGGGGCGAGCGCGGGGGCGGGGGCGGCGAGGGTGGGCACCGGGGCGGCTCCGTCGGCGGGAAGGGCGTGGAGACGACGGCGGCTCGCACGGATGCGGGCTCACCGTAGCGGAGTGGATCTTCCCGGTCGACCGGTTCGCGGGGTGGCCGCGCGGCGGCTTCCGGGGCGGCCCGCGAGCCGCGCCGCCGGCGCCCCGGCGTTCAGTCCACGAAGCTGCCGAAGGTGGCGCGGCCCGTCGGCCGGTAGGTGTGCAGGGCGACGCCGGTGGACGTGGTGCGCGCGTCCGCCAGCGCGAAGGCCGTGGGCAGCCCGCCGGTGGAGAACAGCTTGCGTCCCGCGCCGAGGAAGACGGGGAGGACCATCAGGTGCAGCTCGTCCACGAGGTCGCGGGCCAGCAGCCACTGCGCCAGCTGTCCGCTGCCGTGAACCTGGAGCTCCCCGTCGAGGGCGTCCTTGACCCGGACCACCTCCGCCTGGAGGTGTTCGCCGTCCAGCACCGTGGCGGGCCCCCACTCGGGGTCCTTGAGGGTGGTCGAGGCCACGTACTTGGGCAGCCGGTTCAGGCCGCCCGACACCGGGTCCATCGGATCGTCGTGCCGGGGCCAGTACGCGGCGAAGATGTCGTAGGTCCGGCGCCCGAGCAGGAAGGCCCCGGCGCGGGTGAAGTTCTCCGTCACGAAGGCCCCCATGGCCTCGTCGTCGAAGGGCACCACCCAGCCGCCGTACGCGAACCCGTCGCGGGTGTCCTCCTCCGGGCCGCCGGGGCCCTGCATGACGCCGTCGAGGGTGAGGAAGGTGGTGAGGGTCAGCTTGCCCATGGCACTGCGCTCCTTGAGGTCGGCTCGCTCGCTCTGCCTTGCACCCCTCAGACTCCCGCCCGGCGCGGAACTCATCGGTGCGGCGCGCGCGAAGCCGGACGCGGCGGCGGGCGAACCCGGCCCGGACGCGGCGCGCGCGGACCGGCTGCGGCGCGGGCGGGTCCGGGCCCGGACGCGCCCGTGGGGCGCACCGCGGGTGCGGCGCGCCCCACGGGAGGGAGCTCGCGCCCCGGGGGTGTCGGCCCCCGGGGCGGTCGGTGGGGCGGGGTGGCGTCAGCCGCCCAGCTCCTGGTGACGGGCGGCGTGCGCGGCGGCGCCGCCCTCCGTCAGCGAGCCGAACAGGCGCAGCCGGGAGAAGCCGCCGTCCGGGAAGATGTCGATGCGTACGTGGGTGCCCACCACCGGGGCGTCCAGCACGAAGCGGTGGTTGGTGTCGGGCTGGAGGCGGGTGCGCGGCAGGAACTCCGTCCACTCCCCCTCCTCGCCCGTCTTGACCGACAGCGAGGCCCAGCCGGCCGAGTTGCCCTTGAGGTAGGCGGTGTCGATCTCGACGGCGCGGATCTCGGACTCGGCGACCAGCTGGTAGCGGATCCAGTCGTTGCCGTTGTCGCGGCGGCGGGCGGTCTCCCAGCCGTCGTCCATCTTGCGGGAACGGCCCGGGTTGATGGTGTTGGTCGGCGGGGAGTAGAAGCGGTTCGAGGCGTCCTCGACGGAGCCGCCGTTCTCCAGGGCGACGACGTCGAAGGTGCCGAGCGCGGCGAGCCACTTCGGGTCGGGGCGGACCTCGCCGTAGACGCGCAGGCGGGCGACGCCGCCGTCCGGGTGCTGGTTCAGGCGCAGGTGCGTGAAGCGCTGCTCGACGGAGACCTCGAAGCCGTTGGCGGCGTGGCCACCGACCTGGGTGCGCTCGACGAGGGTCGTCCACTTGACGTCGTCGGACAGCAGTTCCCCGGCGGTCGGGGAGCCGGCAACCGAGGCGGCCTGTACGGAGACGGCCTGCGGCATGTTGCCGCGGAAGTGGGCCGTGTCGACGACGATGCCGCGGATGACGCCGGGGGCGCCGAGGCGGATCAGCGCGTAGTCGTGGTCCTCGGGGGTCGGCCAGGGCTGCTCGGCGGAGACGCCGCGGCGGCGGCGGGTCTCCCAGCCGTCCATGACCTTGCCCTTGTGGCCGAAGTGCTCGGGGTCGAAGTGCGGGGCCTCGGCGATGAGCAGGTTCTCGCGCTCGGCGAAGAACTCGTCGTTGGCGGCGATGACGCCGGCGCCCAGCTCGCGGGCCGCGAGGTTCGCGTACTGGGTGAAGGGGAACTCCGCGGTGCGGTAGTCCGCGTACGGGTCGCCGCCTCCGTACGGGTTCGCGTTGCCGGTGAAGGTGGGAATCGCCACTTGTCAGTTCTGCCTTTCGAGGAGTCGGCCCGTGGGCTCGGTCGGGGTGCCGTGGTCGGCGATCCGCGTACCGCGCAGCCAGGTGGACTTCACGACGCCGTGCAGGGTCTTGCCCGCGTACGCCGTGACCTGGTTGCGGTGGTGGAGGTGCGCCGGGTCCACGGTGAAGGTCTCATCGGGGGCCAGGACGGCGAAGTCGGCGTCGCGGCCGGCCTCGATGGCGCCCTTGGCGGTGAGTCCGGCGAGGGCGGCCGGGGCGGTGGACATCCAGCGCGCGACGTCTTCGAGGGTGCGGCCGCGCTTCCTGGCCTCGGTCCAGATGGCCGGCAGGCCCAGCTGGAGGGAGGAGATGCCGCCCCAGGCGGTGGCGAAGTCGCCGGTCTTCAGGTCCGCGGTGGAGGGCGAGTGGTCGGAGACGACGCAGTCGATGGTGCCGTCGGCGAGCGCGTCCCACAGGAGGTCCTGGTTGGCGGCCTCGCGGATGGGCGGGCAGCACTTGAACTCGCTGGCGCCGTCCGGGACTTCCTCGGCGGTGAGGGTGAGGTAGTGCGGACACGACTCGACGGTGATCCGGACGCCCTCGGCCCGGGCGGCCGCGATCATCGGCAGCGCGTCGGAGGAGGACAGGTGCAGGACGTGGACGCGGGCGTTCAGCCGCTTCGCCTGGGCGATCAGGTTGCCGATCGCGGTGTTCTCGGCGTCGCGCGGACGGGAGGCCAGGAAGTCCGCGTACTTGGGCCCGGGCTTGTGGGGCGCCGCGTCCAGGTGGTGCGGGTCCTCGGCGTGCACGATCATCAGGCCGCCGAAGCCGGTGATCTCGGCGAGGGACGCGGCCAGCTGGTCCTGGTCGAGCTCGGGGAACTCCTCGACGCCGGAGGGCGACAGGAAGCACTTGAAGCCGTAGACGCCGGCGTCGTGCAGGGGCCGCAGGTCCTTGACGTTGTCGGGCAGCGCGCCGCCCCAGAAGCCGACGTCCACGTGCGCCTTGGTGCGGGCGACCTCCTGCTTGACGCGGAGGTTCTCGACGGTGGTGGTCGGCGGGAGGGAGTTGAGCGGCATGTCGAGGAGGGTGGTGATGCCGCCGGCCGCGGCGGCGCGGGTGGCCGTCCAGAAGCCCTCCCACTCGGTGCGGCCGGGGTCGTTGACGTGCACGTGGGTGTCCACCAGGCCGGGGAGCAGGACGTCGTCGCCGAAGTCCTCCAGCCGGGCTCCGGCCGGTACCTCGGCGTCGTGGGCCAGCACGGCCGTGATCTTCCCGCCGGCGACGGCCACCGAGGCGGCGCGCGTCCCCTCGGGGGTGATGACGCGCGTCGAGCGCACTACCAGTTCCACAGCCGCGTCGGCCACCGGAACCTCCCCATCTACTTCCACAGAGTGAAATTCAACGTTCTGTTGACGGAGTCTTCCCCGCGATCGGGGGCCAGTCAAGAGCCGCCGGACGGACCGACCGGGCATCCGTGCCGCAATTGGAGGTTTCCACAGAATGGAATTAAGATTTCACCATCCAGAATGTAGCTAGCCCCACCGGGAGCTGGGCGGTAACTTCACGATGACCTCCGCCACCCGGACAAACCCCCTCTGACCGGCGGGGACGGCGAAGCCCCGGCTCTAGGGCCGAGGCCGAGCGACGGGTAGGCTGCTCCCTTGCCTGCCAGCACCGAAAGGACCGCGCCGTGCCGACGTCCAGCGCCAGCACCACCGACGCTTCCGCCAAGCCCACCGCCGCGGGCGGGGGCGTCCAGTCCCTTGAGCGCGCCTTCGATCTGCTCGAACGCATGGCCGATGCCGGTGGCGAGGTAGGTCTCAGCGAGCTCTCCGCCGCCAGCGGGCTGCCGCTGCCGACCATCCATCGCCTGATGCGGACCCTCGTCGCCTGCGGCTACGTACGCCAGCAGCCCAACCGACGGTACTCCCTCGGCCCCCGGCTGATCCGCCTCGGCGAGTCCGCCGCGCGGCTGCTGGGCACCTGGGCCCGCCCCTACCTGGCGCGCCTGGTCGAGGAGACCGGCGAGACGGCGAACATGGCCCTGCTCGACGGCGACGAGATCGTCTACGTCGCCCAGGTGCCGTCCAAGCACTCCATGCGCATGTTCACCGAGGTCGGCCGCCGCGTGCTGCCGCACTCGACGGGCGTGGGCAAGGCGCTGCTCGCCCACACCCCCGCCGACGAGGTGCGCGCCCTGCTGGCCCGCACCGGGATGCCGGCCGCGACCGAGAAGACCATCACCACGCCCGAGGGCTTCCTCGACGCCCTGGAGAAGGTCCGCAAGTCCGGCTACGCGGTCGACGACAACGAGCAGGAAATAGGAGTCCGCTGCCTCGCCGTGTCGGTGCCGAACTCGCCGACCGCCGCCGCGATCTCCATCTCGGGACCGGCGGGCCGCGTCACCGAGGCCGTGGCCGAGTCCTTCGTACCGATCCTCCAGGGGGTGGCCGCCGAGCTGTCGGTGGCCCTGCAGAGCCAGAGCCCGGCCTGACCGGTACGCACCCGCCGGCGGGCGGACCCGCGAAGGCCCCGGTGCACCCTCCTCGGTGAGGGGGCACCGGGGCCTTCGCGAAGTGAGTACGGTCTGCTCATGCACAGCATCGCGGTGGAGCAGCAGCGGGGGCACGTCCTCCTCATAGCGGGCGACGCGGCCGTGCGCCGCCGCGCCGTCCAGGTCGCGCCGAGCGCCAATCTGGCCGCGCTGGGGGTGGTGCCCGTACCGGCGCTGCTGAACAGCGGCCTCCCCAGCGACACCACGTACCTCGACGGGGCGCGCGATCCGAACACCGTGCTGATGCGGCTGCGGACGGCGGCCGCGACGCCCGGGCCGCTGTTGGTCTACCTCTCGGGCCGGCTGAGCGTCGACCGCCGGACGCGCCGGCTGCACCTGTGCCTCGCCGGGACGACGGCGGCCTCCGTCCGCTACACCGGGCTGCCGTGGGAGTGGCTGGGCGCCGAGCTGCGCGACCGGCCGGCCGGGCTGACCACGGTGCTGCTCGACCTCGCGGCGGACAAGGCCGCCTGGCCGCTGCTCCAGGAGTACGGCACCCTGCCCGCCTCGCCGTCCGCCGAGGTGTACGGGGTGATCGTGCCGCCGGCCTTCGCGGGCGGCGGCCACGGGGTCAGCGGTTACACCCGGCACTGGATCGAACAGCTCCGCAGCAGCCCCGCCCGGCCGGACAACCTCCGGCTGCACGCCCTCGCCGTCGGCGCCGCCGCCCTCCCGCCGGGCACCCTCGTCGTACCCACGGCCCACGAACTGGCCGCCCGCCCGTCGGCGGAACCGGCGTTCGCCCCGCCCCGCGCAGCCGCCCCGGCGTACGGCGCCGGACGGCCCCCGTCCGCCGAACCCGCCGAGGCGTACGGGGACCCCGCCGGACCCGCGCCGGGTGCGAGCGCGTCCGCCCCGGCGGACGGGTCCGCGCACGGGGCCCGGCTCGGGGCGGCGTACGGAGACCCCGCCGGGCCCGCACCGGGCAGGAGCGCCTCCGCCCCGGCGGACGGGCCCGCGTACGGGGTCCAGGCCGGAGCGGCGTACGGAATCCCCGCCGGGCCCGCACCGGGCGCCAGCGCGCCCGCCCCGGTCGGCGGGTCCGCGCACGCGGTCCGGGCCGGGGCGGCGTACGGGGACCCCGCGGGGTCCGTGCCGGGCACGGGCGCCTCCGCCCCGGCGGAGGTGTCGGCGTACGGAGTCCGGCGCGGGGCCGGCCGCGGCGGCGGTGCGGCCGGAGGTTCCGGGCGCGGCAGCACGTACGGGGCGCCGGGGAGTGCGGTGGAGCACGCGCGGGGCGGGACGGACGAGCTCGCGCGGGAGCGGCCCGCCGAGCCCGACGAGGCGCCGGCCGGTGGCGGGGATCCGCGGCCGCACCTGCACGCCCTGGCCACCTCGCAGCGGCACGCCGAGGCCGCCGCGCTCGCCCGGGAGTGGGAGGAGCACGCGCTGCGCAGCCACGGCCCCGGCTCGCCGGAGGCGGTCCACTGGTCGGAGATCCGCGCCGACCTGGCCCGGATGGCCGGCGACTACCGGCTGGCCACCCGGCTGTGGACCGGCGTCGGCCGGACCCGGCTGGCCCGCCAGTCGCCGGACGCCCCCGAGGTCAAGGGCGCGGCGGCGGGTGCCCTCTACTGCTGGACCCAGCTCAAGGACCGCGCGGCGGTGGCCGAGACCGGCCCCGAGCTGGTCAGCCTGCTGCGCGCGCTGCCCTCGCTCGACCCCCGCCACCTGGAACTGACCCGCCAGCGCCTCGCCCTCCTGGGCCACACCCCGATCGGGCGTTAGCGCCTGCGGCGGGCCCAGCCCCACGGCCGGACGCCGAGCGGCCGGGTACCCCACGGCCGGGTGTCCCACGGCCGGACACCCGGCGGCCGGGCCCGCCACGGCCGGATGCCCCCGATCAGGCCCTCGTCGCGGCCGGATGCCCCGGCCCGGGCCTACATCGCGGCCGGGTGTCCCGCAGCCGAATGCCCCACGGCCGGGCGCCCCACAGCCGAGCGCCCCGCAGCCGAATGCCCGGCGGCCGGGCCCGTCGCGGTCGGATGCCCCCTGCCAGGGCCCTCGTCGCGGCCGGGTGCCCCCGGCACGGGCCTACGTCGCGGGCACCGGTGCCGGGCTCTGCGTGAGGCGGCCGTCGGCCATGGTGGCGGTGTGGTCCATCCGGTCCAGGTGCGCGTGGTCGTGCGTGACCAGCACCGTGGCGGTGGACCGCTCCCGCGTCAGGGTGACGAGCAGGTCGAGCACCGCCGCGCCCCGCTCGTGGTCCAGCGCGCTGGTCGGCTCGTCGACCAGCAGCACGGAGGGATCGTTCATCAGCGCGCGGGCGATGTTGACGCGCTGGCGCTGGCCCCCGGACAGCTGGTGCGGCCGCTTGTCCGCCTTGTCGGCCAGCCCCACCGCGTCCAGCAGCTCCAGCGCGCGGCGGCGCACCTGCCGGGAGGGCCGGCCGGAGAGGTGCGCCATGACCTGGAGCTGCTCGGCGGCGGTGAGGGAGGCCAGCAGGTTCGGCTGCTGGAAGACGATGCCGATCTCCGCCCGGCGCAGCGCCGATTTCTCGGCGGCGCTCAGCCGGGTGGTGTCCCGGCCGGCCAGGACCACCCGTCCGGAGTCGGGGGTGACCAGCGTGGCGGCGACGGCCAGGAGGCTGGACTTGCCGGAGCCGGACGGGCCCACGATCGCGGTCAGGGTTCCGGCGGGCACCTCCAGGAAGACCGCGTCGAGGGCGGTGAGGCGGCCGTCGCCGTCGGGGTAGGTGAGCGTGACGTCGTGGACGAGGAGGGTCATCGGGCGCTCCCGAGGGCGGTCAGCGGGTCGACGGCGGTGATCCGCCGGATGGACAGGGCCGCGCCCAGCACCCCGAGCGCGATCATGATCACGGCCGGTACCAGCACGGTGGCGGCGTCGAGGACGAAGGGAACGTCGCCGCCGCTGATCAGCGCGCCGGCGCCGACGGCCAGCGCGGTGCCGGCCCCGGTGCCGAGGGCCAGCATCACCACCGCCTGGCCCAGGGCGTCCTTCAGCAGGTACGGGGTGGAGGCGCCGAGCGCCTTCAGGACGGCGATGTCGCCGCTGCGCTGGATCGTCCACACCGTGAAGAAGGCCCCTATGACCAGCGCGGAGATGGCGAAGAGGAACCCGCGCATCAGCTGGAGGGAACCGTTCTCGGCCTGGTACGAGCCGATCGCGCCCAGCGCCGCGTCGACGGTCATCGACGTGGTTCCGGCGGCCCGGTCACCGGCGGCCCAGTCCACGTCGCCGGACCCGTCGAGGGCGATGACGGTCGCGGCGGTGTCGGCGGTACCGGACGTGCCGGGGTTGCCGACGCGCTGCCAGTCGTCGAGGTCCATCCAGACGACCGGGGTGTGGCTGAAGGCGGCGGTGCCGGAGACGGCCGCCACGGTGAGCTCCAGCGGGCCGACCTTCAGCCGGCCGCCCGCGCCCAGCCCGCCCAGCTCCTTGGCGGCCTTCTCGGTGAGGACCACCTGGCCGGGGGCGAGCCGGGTCCCGGCGGGCGCGAGCCGGCCGGCCGGTTCGACGCCGAAGACGGAGACGGCGGCGGTGCGCTCACCGGAGTGGGCGTTGGTGGTGCGGATGCCGAGGGGTTCGGCGGCGCTGATCCCGGGCCGGTCCCGCCAGGCCGACCAGGCCTTGTCGGTGAGCTGGGAGTTGGTGAAGGAGACCTTCTGGTCCCCGCCGGGCGTGGCGAACGCGAGCCGTGCGGCCGGCAGACCGGTGACGGCCGAGACGTTCTCCCGGGCCAGGCCGGAGGTGAGCCCGGACAGCAGGCCGACCAGCAGCGTGATCAGCAGCACGACCGAGCCCATGAGGGCGAAGCGGCCCTTGGCGAACCGTAGATCTCTCCATGCGACGAACATGTTCCCCACCTTGGCCGTCCCCGCGGGTCCGCGGCATCGCGCCGCGGGAGGGATCCTCCTATCGAAGGTGGCATCCCTTCATCGAACTTTTGGTTGACCGGGGCGCTCGGGCGCCGCCTTACGCTGGTCGGGCCATGTCTGCCGCTCCCCGTTCCCGCGCCCCCTCCCCCTCCGTCGCCCCCTCACGCCCGCCGGCGCCCGTCACCCTCGTCCTGCGGCTGTGCCTGCACGCACTGCTGTTCGGGCTGCTCGCGCTGGCCGCCGGGCGGGCCGTCACCGGTTCCGCGCCCCGCTCCGGGTGGGTGATCGCCGTCTGCGCGCTGCTGGCCTGCGTGTACGCGGCCGGGGTGCTGACCCCGGCGGTGGGCCGCTCGGGGCGCGCCGCGGCGGTGTGGCTGGCCTCGGTGGGGCTGGTGTGGGCCGCGCTGCTGGTCCTGTCGCCCGAGGGGCTGTGGATCGCCTTCCCGCTGTACTTCCTGGAACTGCACCTGCTGCGGCTGCGCTGGGGCCTGGCCGCCGTCGTGGCGACCGCGTGCGCGGCGATCGGGGGCTTCCTCGCGCACAGCGGCTCGGTGACGCCGGGGGCCTTCCTCGGGCCGCTGCTGGGCGGGGCGGTGGCCGTCGCCACGGTCCTGGGCTACCAGGCGCTGTACCGGGAGAGCGAGCGCCGCCGCGAGCTGATCGAGGAGCTCATCGCCACCCGGGCCGAGCTGGCCGCCGCCGAGCGGGGCGCCGGGATCCTGGCCGAGCGCGAGCGCCTGGCCCGGGAGATCCACGACACCCTGGCCCAGGGCCTGTCCTCGATCCAGCTGCTGCTGCGGGCCGCGGAGCGCGCCCTGCCGCCGGACGCGCCCGCCGCGGAGCACATCGGCCGGGCCCGGGAGGCCGCGCAGGAGAACCTCGCCGAGGCACGTCGCTTCGTACGGGCCCTGACGCCCGCGGACCTGGAGCACGGCTCGCTGGCCGGGGCGCTGGAGCGGTTGTGCTCGGGGGTGCCGGGGCCGCGCGTGCGGTTCTCGGTGAGCGGCACGCCCCGCCGGCTGCCCACCCCGTACGAGGTGGCGCTGCTGCGGATCGCGCAGTCGGCGCTGGCCAACGTGGTGCGCCACGCCCGGGCCGGGCGGGCCGAGATCACCCTGACCTTCATGGACACCTCGGTCACCCTGGACGTCGTCGACGACGGACGCGGCTTCGACCCCGCCTCCGCCGCCCCGGGCGCCTCGGCCGCTCCGGGTGGGGGCGGCTTCGGCCTGCCCGCGATGCGGGCGCGGGCCGAGACGCTGGGCGGGCTGTTCACCGTGGAGTCCGACCCCGGCCAGGGCACCGCCGTGGCCGTCACCCTGCCGTTGCCCGTGGAGGCACCGTGACCATCCGTCTCCTGCTCGCCGACGACCACCCGGTGGTGCGGGCCGGGCTGCGCGCCGTACTGGACCACGAACCGGACTTCACGGTGGTGGCGGAGGCGGCCACGGCGGAGCGGGCGGTGGAGCTGGCCTCGTCCGGGGCGGTGGACGTGGTGCTGATGGACCTCCGGTTCGGGGCCGCGATGCACGGTTCGGCTGCCACGGCGGCGATCACCGCCCGCCCGGGCGGCCCCCGGGTGCTGGTGCTGACCACGTACGACACGGACGCGGACATCCTGGCCGCCGTGGAGGCGGGCGCCTCCGGCTACCTGCTCAAGGACGCCCCGCCGGAGGAACTCGCGGCGGCGGTCCGTACGGCGGCGGCCGGCCAGTCGGCGCTGGCGCCGGCGGTGGCGCTGCGGCTGATGGACCGGATGCGCACCCCGGCGGAGGCGCTGACCAGGCGGGAGCTGGAGGTGCTCCAGCTGGTGGCGGACGGGCTGTCGAACCAGCAGATCGCCAAGGAGCTGTTCCTCAGCCAGGCCACCGTCAAGTCCCACCTGGTGCACGTCTACGCCAAGCTCGGCGTGGACTCCCGCACCTCCGCCGTCGCCGCGGCGGCCACCCGCCGCCTCATCCGTACGCGGTAGGCCAGGGGCCGTGCCCGACTAGGCCACCCAGTACGGGCGCTCCACCCCCGGCGCCAGCGGCACCCCTTCGTGGAAGGCCCGGGCGAGGCGGCGTACGCCTTCGTCCAGGCGGTCCGGCGGCAGCGTGTACGGGATGCGCAGCCGGTGTTCGAAGGTGCCCGGGTCCGCGCCGAAGCGGGCGCCGCGGCCGATGTGCACCCCGGCGGCGTGGGCCCGGTCCGCGAGGGCGGAGCTGACGGGCTCGCCGAGGTCCACCCAGAGCGACAGGCCGCCGGGCGGCAGCCGCCAGGACCATGCGGGGGCGTGCCGCTGGAGGGACCCGACCAGGGCGGCGCGCTGGGCGCGCAGCCGGGCGAGCCGGGGCGGCAGGCTCCGCTCCAGGTCCTCGATGAGGGACAGGGCGCACAGCTGGTCGAGCGCGGAGCCGGTCATGTCGGCCGAGACCCGTACGGCGGCCAGCTCGTTCACCAGCTTGGCCGTGGCCCGGATCCAGCCCACGCGCAGGCCGCCCCAGCACGTCTTGCTCAGCGAGCCGATGGTGATCACGTGGTCGGCGCCGGCGCGGGCGGCGAGGGAGGCCAGCGGCGCCGGCGGGGGCACGTCGAGGGCGATGTCGGCGATGGTCTCGTCGACCACCAGCCAGGTGCCGCAGGCCCGGGTCGCGGCGAGCAGCCGCAGCCGGTGCTCTTCGGGCATGAGGGCGCCGGTGGGGTTGTGGAAGTCGGGGATCACGTAGGCCAGCCGGGGCACCGTCTGGTGCAGCGTGGACTCGGCGATCTCCATCTCCCAGCCCGCGTCGGAGACGGGCACGGACGCGGTGCGCAGCCGGGCGTGGCGCAGGGCGTCGAGGGCATTGGCGTAGGTGGGGCTCTCGCAGACCACCCGGTCCCCGGGGCGGCACAGCAGGCTGACGACGAGGGCGAAGGCCTGCTGGGCCCCGGCCGTGACCAGGATCTGCTCGGGGCGGGTGGGCAGGCCGCGCCGGGTGAAGCGGTCCGCGACGGCGGCGCGCAGGTCGGGCAGGCCGAAGGGGTGGTAGCCGGGGCCGCGGGTGAGGGCGGTCAGCCGGGGCGCGGCCCGGGCGAAGGCTTCGGCGAGGCTGCCGTCGGGGGCGCCCATGGCGGCGACGCCGAGGTCGATGCCGGGGTCGCCGCCGGTCTCGAAGCC
Organism: Streptomyces sp. NPDC102258; assembly: GCF_055584685.1. NCBI lineage: Bacteria > Bacillati > Actinomycetota > Actinomycetes > Kitasatosporales > Streptomycetaceae > Streptomyces > Streptomyces sp. NPDC102258. The sequence goes on along the minus strand of NZ_JBVJLO010000013.1, from coordinate 53,672 downwards.
GCCCGCGCCGACGATGCTGTGGGCGCCGACGGGGCGGTGGCCGTCGGGGAGCTCGGTCCAGGTGCCGGAGCCGCGGCGGCTGCGGACGTATCCGCTCTCGCGGAGCAGGTCGTAGGCGGCGGTGACGGTGGCGCGGCTGGCGCCGACGGCCTCGGCGAGTTCGCGTTCGGCGGGCAGGCGGACGTGCAGGGCGATCCGGCCGTCGAGGATCAGGGTGCGGACGGCGTCGGCGAGGGAGCGGTAGCCGGGGCGGGCCCGTACCTCGGCGGGGAGCATCGCGGTCAGCGGGCGGCTGCCGATCGTCCTGTCCGCCGTGTGGACCACTCGTCCGTTTGCCATGCCAACCTCCCCCGATTGGCTCTGCCAGCCAGGCCAATCCGGGCCCAGACTCGCTGCATTGGCCCCGATTGGCAAGGAGAATCCTCATGCCGGACACCTTCCTCACCGACCGTGACGAGCGGCGGCTGCTGCGCCGCGCCGAGGACCGGATCTCCCGGCCACTGCCGGTCGGGGCCGCGCTGGCCGCCGTGGGCGCGCTGCTGGCGCGGCGGTGGCGCGGCGTGGGCGGGGGCGCGGGCGCGAGCGGGGGGCGAGAATCGTTGTCATGCCGTCAGCAGCGGAGTACGCGTACCAAGACACCCCCCGGCCGTCCGCTCCCCCGGTGACCGGCCCCCCGCCGGGCGGTGCGGGGCCGGTGATCGCCGGTCTGCTCCTCGCGGCGGGCGGCGGCCGCCGGCTCGGGGGCCGGCCCAAGGCGCTGCTGGCGTACCGGGGCCGCCCGCTGGTGGAGAACGCCGTCCGGGCGCTGCGGGAGGCCGGCTGCGCGCCGGTGCACGTGGTGCTGGGGGCCGCCGCCGCGGAGGTCCGCGAGCGCGCCGACCTGACGGGGTGCGTGGTCGTGGACAACCCGGACTGGGCCGAGGGCATGGGCTCCTCGCTCCGGGCCGGCCTGGCCTCGCTGGCCGGGGCGGGGGCGGCCGCGGCCCTGGTCTGCCTGGTGGACCAGCCGGGCATCGGCGCGGCGGCGGTGGCCCGGGTACGGGCGGCGTACCGCTCTCCGGCGAGCCTGGTGGCGGCCTCGTACGACGGGGAGCGCGGGCATCCCGTGCTGTTCGGGGCGGACCGCTGGCCGGACATCATCGCCACGGCGACCGGGGACCGCGGCGCGCGCGTCCACCTCGGGAACCACGCGGCGGAGGTCATGCTGGTGGAGTGCGGGGACGTCGCGGCCGGCTTCGACATCGACACCCCCGCCGACTTGGCACGCCTCACCTGAGGCCCGCTCCGGCTCCGCTGGTGCGGGGCGTGACCGGCATGGCACTCAGGGCCACGGAGCACCGGAATCTGTCGACTCGGAGAATCTCGACATCAACAAACCATTGAACTTCCACCATGAGGAAATTACTATCCACTGGTCAGAAGCGCCCTGAAACCCCAGACGGCGCCCGCGACCGTTACCCGGAACTCTCCACACCCGACGGCACTCGGTGCCGTCTCGCGCGAGCATTCCCCGCGGCCGCCAGGCACCGCCGCTGAAGGAGTGACAGATATGTCCGCACCAGCGCCGTCCCCGCTGGCCATCGTCGACGCCGAGCCCCTGCCCCGGCAGGACGAAGTCCTCACCGAAGCGGCCCTCGCCTTCGTGGCCGAGCTCCACCGGCGGTTCGCCCCCCGCCGCGCCGAGCTTCTGGCCCGACGCGGTGAGCGGCGCGCCGAGATCGCCCGTACGTCCACGCTCGACTTCCTCCCGGACACCGCACAGGTCCGCGAGGGGGACTGGAAGGTCGCGCCGGCCCCGGCCGCGCTGAACGACCGCCGCGTGGAGATCACGGGTCCGACGGACCGCAAGATGACCATCAACGCCCTGAACTCGGGCGCCAAGGTCTGGCTCGCCGACTTCGAAGACGCCTCGGCCCCCACGTGGGAGAACGTCGTCCTCGGCCAGCTCAACCTGATCGACGCCTACGAGCGCCGCATCGACTTCACCGACCCGCGCACGGGCAAGGCGTACGCCCTGAAGCCCGCCGAGCAGCTGGCCACCGTCGTCATGCGGCCGCGCGGCTGGCACCTCCAGGAGCGCCACCTCAGCTTCGAGGGCGGCCCCGCCTCCGGCTCGCTCGTGGACTTCGGCCTGTACTTCTTCCACAACGCGCAGCGCCTGATCGACCTCGGCCGGGGTCCGTACTTCTACCTGCCGAAGACGGAGTCGCACCTGGAGGCCCGCCTCTGGAACGACATCTTCGTCTTCGCGCAGGACTACGTCGGCATCCCGCAGGGCACCGTGCGCGCGACCGTCCTCATCGAGACGATCACCGCGGCCTACGAGATGGAAGAGATCCTCTTCGAGCTCAAGGACCACGCGGCGGGCCTCAACGCGGGCCGCTGGGACTACCTCTTCTCGATCGTGAAGAACTTCCGCGACGGCGGCGAGAAGTTCGTCCTGCCGGACCGCAACGCGGTCACGATGACGGCCCCCTTCATGCGCGCCTACACCGAACTGCTCGTCCGCACCTGCCACAAGCGCGGCGCGCACGCCATCGGCGGCATGGCGGCCTTCATCCCGTCCCGCAAGGACGCCGAGGCCAACAAGGTCGCCTTCGAGAAGGTCAAGGCCGACAAGGACCGCGAGGCGCACGACGGCTTCGACGGCTCCTGGGTCGCCCACCCCGACCTGGTACCGATCGCGATGGCCTCCTTCGACGCGGTGCTGGGCGAGAAGCCCCACCAGAAGGACCGGCTGCGCGAGGACGTCTCGGTCGCCCCCGGCGAGCTGATCGCGATCGACTCCCTGGACGCGAAGCCGACGTACGAGGGCCTGCGCAACGCCGTCCAGGTCGGCACCCGCTACATCGAGGCGTGGCTGCGCGGCCTCGGCGCGGTCGGCATCTTCGGCCTCATGGAGGACGCGGCCACCGCCGAGATCTCGCGCTCGCAGATCTGGCAGTGGATCAACGCCGGAGTCGTGTTCGAGAACGGGCAGCGGGCCACCGCCGAACTGACCCGGAAGATCGCCGCCGAGGAACTGGCCGCGATCCGCGCCGAGATCGGCGAGGATGCCTTCGCGGCCGGCAAGTGGCAGCAGGCCCACGACCTCCTCCTCCAGGTCTCCCTGGACGCCGACTACGCGGACTTCCTCACCCTCCCGGCATACGACCAGCTCACCGGCTGACCCCTCCCCACCATCGGCTGACACGCACAGCAGCCGAACCCCACGTCCGCCCCCGCCGCCCCCAAGGCGCCGGGGGCGGAAGTGTGCGGTCCACCGGGTGGGCGGGCCGACCGAATGGTCGGGCGTTATTTCATCGTGACCCTTCTGTACCTAGCGGTAACAAGTGGGGGCGTGGCACCTTTCCGATGCCACCGGCGCCGGCGGTACCCCCACTTACCCAGCCACGCACCGCGGTTGCCGCGCGGCGTGGCCGACCGCAGGAGTTCCGCAGTGATCGGATTCCGCAAGGCCGGCAAGGACAGAGTCACCCGCAGTCGTGTGCGACGGCTGGCGGGCGCCGCGATGGTGCTGCCGCTCGCCACCGGCGCGCTGCTCGCCGCGGGCGCCGGGACGTCGGCGGCGAGCCCGGGGGCCGGGCCCACCGCCGTGGTGTCCATGGGCGACAGTTACATCTCCGGCGAGGCCGGGCGCTGGAAGGGCAACAGCCTGACCAACAGCGGCAGCAGGAACGGCACCGACCGGGCCTGGACCAGCGGCAGTTCCTACGACCCCGCCAAGGTGTACGGGACGACGGCGGCCTCGGGGTGTGACCGCTCGGACTCGGCCGAGGTGCTGAGCGCGGGCGCCGTCGCCGACGTGGCCGTCAACCTCGCCTGTTCCGGCGCCGTTTCGCAGAACGTCTTCCGCGCCGCCAACGGCGGCGTCGGCTTCAAGGGCGAGGCCCCGCAGGCCGACCAGCTCGCGGCCGTCGCCGCGGCCAAGGACGTGAAGGTCATCGCCCTGTCCATCGGCGGCAACGACCTCGGCTTCGCCGACATCATCAAGGAGTGCGCCTACGACTTCGTACTGTGGGGCTCGTACTGCTACGACGACCAGCAGGCGGTCGTCGACGGCAAAATCGATTCCGTCGTGGCGGGCATCGGCAAGTCCGTCGACGAGATCCGGGCCGTCATGCGCGGCGCCGGGTACGCCGACACCTCGTACCGCGTCGTACTCCAGTCGTACCCCTCGCCGATCCCCCGGGGCGCGGAGAACCGGTACACGCAGAGCGACTGGAGCCGCCTGAACTCCGGCGGCTGCCCGTTCTGGAACCGGGACTCCGACTGGGCCCGGGACTCGCTCGTGCCGCAGCTCGCGGACCGCATCAAGGGGGTCGCGGCAGCCAAGGGCGTGCAGTTCCTGGACCTGCGGGACATGCTCCAGGGGCGTGAGGTGTGCGCGAAGTCCAGCAAGCAGGTGAGCTCCTCCGTGCCGGCCTCGGCGAAGACGAGCGAGTGGGCGCGCTGGATCGACAACAACGGGACGCAGGGGCCGGTCCAGGAGTCGATGCACCCCAACTACTACGGCCAGCTGGCCGTCGGCCGCTGCCTGGCCCTGGCGGTGGCCCAGCCCGCGAACTCCGGGGCGAGCTGCAAGAACACCCCGGGCGGCGACCACACCGGCATGTACCTGACGCCGGCCCCATAGGTCCGTACGCCCCCACCCCGGCTAGGCCGCCCGGTACGGGTCCCCCGGGAGCGTCGCCAGTGCCGTGGTGAAGGCGGCGCGACAGCGCAGCCAGTCCGGGTCCGGGGCGGGGGCGTGCAGGGCGAGGAGCTTGGGCAGGAGGTCCGCCGAGAAGGCGCGGGCCGCCTCGGCCGGAAGCAGCGAGGGCAGGTTGTCGATGGCGATCACGTCCAGCGGCGGGCTGCCCTCGCGCAGCCGCCGGGCCGGGACCGTCCAGTCGGTGAGGCGGTCGTAGACGGGGAGCAGGTGCAGCGCCGAGCCGGTGTCACAGGTGATGTCGGCGATCACCGAGAGCCGCCGCCGGGTGCCGGTGCGGTCGTCCAGGTCGGCCGGGGTGAGGAAGGGCGGCACCGGGCGGGTGGTGAGCACCGCGTTGACCAGGATGTCGTGGCCGAGCAGGGCGGCCCGGTCCAGTCGGCGGGTGGCGCTGCGGTCCCAGCCGGTGACCTCGATCCCGGCGGTGGTCAGGGCGTCACGGGCGCCGCGCCCGCTGCGGCCGGCGATGCCGATCACCAGGGCGCGCAACGGCCGGTCCGCCGGCGCGGGGCGCAGCCGGGCGTCGAGTTCCGCGCGGGGCAGGGCGGTCAGCGGCGCCGTGAGCCGGCCGCGCGCCCGCAGGGCGGCCAGGGCGGCGCCCACGTACCCCGCCCAGTAGCCGAAGGCGGCCAGCCGCCGGCCCTGGGCGTCGGCGAGGTACTCCAGGTCGAGCAGGGTCCCGCCGCCCTCGGCGAACCTCCGCAGCAGCTCGGGGGCCTGCGCCTGGCCCTTGTAGGCGTGCCCGAAGTACACGTGCCGGTGGTGTAAACGCGCGGGCCGCGGCGGGAGTTCCTTCAGTCCGAGGACGTACGCCGAGCCGGGCGCCTCCCCCGCCCAGGCTCCGGCGGGAGCGAGTTCGCAGCCGGCGGCGGCGTAGGCGTCGAGCGGGAAGACCCGGTGGCCGGACTCCTCCACGGTGATCCGTACGCCCCGCCTCACGAGCCGGGCGGCGTCCTGCGGCGTGAGCGGCGCACGGCGTTCGGTGGGGCGGGTCTCGCTGCGCATCCAGAGCTGGGGGTGCTGCGGCATGGCTGTACCACCTGTCCGTTCGGCGGGGTGGGTTCGCTCATGCGATGTCTTTCCGCGCCGTATACGGGGTACGCCGGATGGGCCCGGCAACTCCCGGCCCTGCCGTCCCGCGGACCCCGCCCGTCGTCCCCCGGCTCAGGACTGCGCCAGCAGGTCCCGCAGCGGGGTACGGGCGCCCTCCGCGTGGGCGGCCCGGAAGGCCTCGGGGTCCATGCGCAGCCGCAGGACCCGCTCCGCGCGCGGGACGGCGGCCCCGCCCGGGCGGCTGCCGGAGACCGCGCCGAGCAGCCGCGCGGACTCCTCGTAACGGCCCGTGTCGGCCTCCAGTTCGGCCAGCAGTTCCACCGAGAGGGCGGTCCCGATCCGGTCGCCCAGCGCGAGCTGGATGTCGAGGGCGCGCGTCAGCTCGGTACGGGCCAGGGCCGGCCGGCCCTCGCGGCGCTGGACGGCGGCGTGGGCGTAGCCGGTACGGGAACGGGCCCACAGGTCCGCGGCGCCGCCCGCCGGCCCGCCCGCGTCCCCGCCCCGCGGGTCCTCCCCGACGGTCACGGACGCCGGGTCGGTGTGCGCGAGCGCCATGGTCAGCGCCGCCCGCACGGCCTCCGGGCCGGGGCCGAACACCGGCTCGGCGGGGAGCTGTTCGAGCGCGTCGCGGAACTCGGCCGCCGCCTGCCAGGGCCGGTCCTGCCACAGGGCGACCAGGCCCCGGGTGTGCGCGAGGTAGGCCAGACAGGCGTCCTCGCCCTCCTGGACGGCCGCGCTCCACGCCTCCGCCAGCAGCGGATCGGCGGCCTGCGCCTCACCGGAGCTCGCCGCCAGCCAGGCCGCCAGCCACAGCGCCCGGGCCGGCCGGGGCGCCGGGTGGAGGGCGAGGGCCCGTTCCAGGTGCCGGCGCCCCTCCGCCACCAGGCCGCACGGCGCCCAGAGGAACCACAGCGGCACGGCGATCTCCAGCACGCCCCGCGGACCGGCCGCCGCCGACGGGTCCATCGCCCGCCGCAGCTCCGGCAGTTCGCGCAACGCCAGGGCGCGCGCCTCCCGCTGCGCCCCCGCGCGCCACAGCGCCGCGGCCCGTTCGGCGGTCACCCGGCACCGGGCGTGGTGGCGGCGGGCCGCGGTCGCCGCGTCGCCGAGGGGGTCGCGGGCGAGCCGGCGGGCCGCGTGGGCCCGTACGGCCAACGGCAGCCGGTAGCGGACCGGGGTGGTCCCCGCCTCCGTGAGCAGGGCGGGGGCGAGGCGGTGCAGCGCCTCCCCGGCGGCCCCCGGGCTCAGCGCGCCGAAACCGCACACCTCGGCGACGGCGGCCCGGTCGAAGGAGCCCGCGAAGACGGACAGCCGCTCCCACAGCAGGCGTTCCCCGGGCGAGGACAGCCGGAGGGTCCGCACGGCGTCGGACCCTCCTGCCCGGCCCGGGCCGCCTTCGACGAAGCCCAGCGGGTCGGCGGTCAGCCGGCGCAGCGCCTCGGCGGGGGCGTGGCGGCGGACCTGCCCGGCGGCCAGTTCCAGCGCGCCGGGGATCCCGTCGAGGGCCCGGCACAGGGCGGCGACGGCTCCCGCGTTGCGGTCGGTGAGCACGAAGGAGGGGTCGGCCCCGCGCGCCCGTTCCGCGTAGAGGCGTACGGCCTCGGACCCGGTGACCTCGGGCACGGGGCAGCGCCGGGCGGGATCGGGCGGCGCGGCCGGCAGCGACAGGGGCGGTACGGAGACCCGTGCCTCCCCCGCGGCCCCGAGCAGGCGCTGCGAGGTGGCCAGAATCCGTACCCGGGGCCCGCGCTCCAGCAGCCGGGCCGCGAGTGGGCCGGCCCGTTCGCCGAGCGACTCGCAGCCGTCGAGCACCACCAGGGCTTCGCGGCCTTCGAGTCGCCGGAGCAACTCCGCCTCCAGCGGCCCCTCCGCGCCGCCGGGCAGCGCGGCCAGATCGGCCCAGACGAGGTCGGTCCCCTTGCGGACCAGGGCCGAGGCGGTGCGCACGGCCAGCCGGGTCTTGCCGATTCCGGCCGGTCCGGTGAGCGTGACCAGGCGTTCCGTGGTGAGCAGGGCGGCGGTGCGGGTCAGCTCGTGCTCCCGGCCGATGAAGCTGGACAGTTCGGCTGGCACCGCTTGGCGCACGTGCGTGCCGGGGTCCCCCACGCGTCCTCCCGCTGCTTTCGCGAAGGTGTGCACAACCGTCCGATTCCACAGTTGAACACCCAAAGAGAGATGATCAGTCAAAAGCGCGGTTGCCCGGACAGCCGCCGGGAGAACCGCCAGGGGAGGGTATGAACTCGGCCATTTCCGCCATCGACGACACCGACCGGGCGCTGGTCCACGCACTGCAGCTCGCGCCCAGGGCCAGCTGGGAGCGGCTGGCACCGGTGCTCGGCACCCGGCCGGACACCCTCGCGCGGCGCTGGGAGCGGATGACCTCGGCCGGGGAGGCCTGGATCTCGGGCCTGGGCCTGCGGACCGGAACGCGTGCGCCGTGCATGGCGTGGGTGGAGGTGATGTGCGAGCCGGGCGCCTCCCCCGCGGTCGGCACCGCCCTGGTCGAGGACGCGCACACCATGGGACTGGAGCACACCACCGGGGGCCGGGAGCTGCTGGTCTTCGTCGCGGTGCCGGACCTGCACACGCTGTACCGCTACCTGTACTTCCGGGTGCAGCGGATCCCCGGCGTGACGGGAACCCGCTCCTCCATGGTGACGGCGGTGCACACCTCCCCCGACCGCTGGCGCCTGGACCAGCTGACCCCGGCGCAGACCGCCCTGCTGTCCGGGCGCACCCGGCGGGCGGCGGGCCCCGTCGTCCCGGCGGCCGGGGTGGTGGCGGCGATGCCGCCGGAGGACCGGCCCCTGGTGCTGGCGCTGGCCGCCGACGCGCGCCGCTCGGTGGCCTCCCTGGCCCGGGAGTCGGGGATGAGCGAGTCGACCGTACGGCGCCGGCTGGCGCGGCTGGAGGCGGGGCAGAGCCTGCGCTTCGGCTGCGCGATGGCCTCGGGGCTGTCCGGCTGGCCGGTGTCGGCGACGCTGTGGGCGGAGGTGCCGGAGTACGAGGTCGCCGGCTGCGCGGCGGTCGCCTCGGGGCTGCGCGAGACGCGGACCTGCATGTCCGTCAGCGGGCCGTGGAACTTCATGATCAACGCCCGGCTGCGCTCCATCGAGGAACTGTCGCGCTACACCGCAGACCTGTGCCGACGGCTGCCGGGGCTGCGCATCACCGACACGGCGGTGGCGCTGCACGTACGCAAGTCGGAGGCGCAGGAACTGGACCGGCTGGGCCGGCGGCTGCGGACCGTACGGCCGGACATCTGGCGGGACCCGGCGCCGGACGCCTGACCGGGCGGGTGGCCGCCCGCCCGGACGCGGCCGGGGCGGCGACGGTGACGCGAGCCCCGGCGCCGGACGCCTGACCGGCCGGGGCGGCCGCCCGCCCGGACGACACACGCCCGGCGGCGCGTACGCCACACCCGCAGTGGGTGGCGTACGCGCCGCCGGGCGCGCCTTCGGGCACGAAGGGTCAGTGCACGAAGGCCGGTTCGGCCGCGGCCGCCTCCGCTTCCGCCTCGGCGTCCTTCCTGACTCCGAGGTGGTTGAAGGCCAGGTTGAGGACGATCGCCGTGACGCAGCCGGTGCTGATGCCGGAGTCGAGGACGACGAGGAGGTCCTTGGGGAAGGCGTGGTAGAAGCCGGGGGCGGCGATCGGGATCAGGCCGATGCCCACCGAGGCGGCGACGATCAGCGCGTTCTCACCCTTCTCCATGGCCGCACTGGCCAGGGTCTGGATGCCGCTGGCCGCTACCGAGCCGAACAGGACGATGCCGGCGCCGCCGAGGACCGGCAGCGGGACGACCCCGATGACGGAGGCGGCCATCGGACACAGGCCCAGCAGGATCAGGATGCCGCCACCCGCGGCGACCACGAACCGGCTGCGCACCTTGGTCATCGCGACGAGCCCGATGTTCTGGGCGAAGGCGCTGCACATGAAGCCGTTGAACAGCGGGCTGAGCGCGCTGCCGAGGGTGTCGGCGCGCAGGCCGCCCTCGATGGTCTTCGCGTCCGCCGGCCGGCCCACGATCCGGCCGAGGGCGAGGATGTCGGCGGTGGACTCCGTCATGCAGACCAGCATGACGATGCACATGGAGATGATCGCGGCGACGTGGAACTGCGGGGCGCCGAAGTGGAACGGGGTGGGGAAGCCGATGACGTCCGCGTTCTTGACGGCGTCGAAGCTGGCCATGCCGAGGGGTATCGCGATGAGCGTGCCCACGACCAGGCCGAGCAGGATGGAGATCTGCTGGAGGAATCCGCGCAGGAACTTCCGCATCACCAGGACGATCACCAGGGTGAGGGCGGCCATCCCTATGTTCTTCATCGAACCGTAGTCGGTGGCGTGGCTGTTGCCGCCCTGCGACCAGTTGAAGGCCACCGGGAGCAGGGACACGCCGATCAGCGTGATGACCGTGCCGGTGACGACGGGCGGGAAGAAGCGGACCAGCTTGCCGAAGTAGGGGGCGGCGATGAAGCCGATCACCCCGGCGACGATGATCGCGCCGAAGATCACGGGGATGGCGTCGGCGCCCTGGTCCTTGCCGATGGCGATCATCGGAGTCACGCCGGCGAAGGAAACGCCGTTGACGAAGGGGAGTTTGGCGCCGATCTTCCAGAACCCGAGGGTCTGGAGGAGGGTCGCGAGGCCCGCGGTGAAGAGGGAGGCGCCCATCAGGAAGGCGGTCTCCGTGGCGGAGAGCCCGACGGCGGGGCCGACGATCATGGGCGGGGCCACGACACCGGCGTACATGGCGGCCACGTGCTGGAGGCCGCTGGTGAACATCTTCAGCGGCGGCAGGGTCTCGTCGACCGGGTGCTTCTCCCCCGGTACTGCGACTGCGACTGCGTCTTTGCGAAACCTGGGCGTTTCGGCCACGGCTTCCTCCGGTCAGTTGAACATGTCGGCAGGGACATGTGTGTCTTGGAGGTGGTGCGAAGGCGTTGCTGGTGGAACCTGTGTGAAGTTGTGGGACCTTGCGACGACGTGTCCCAAGGAGCGGTGGCGGAAACGATTCGCCCAAACCGGTTCCCTGCGTGTTCGAGCTGGAGGTGCCGTAGCGGCGGCGCGGGACGGGCCGCGTCGCGCGGTGCGGTGCGGTGGTGCTCGTGAATCACCGCCCCCGGGGGCGCCGTCGGATCTCTCCTCGGGCGCTTCCCGGGAACGGCTGCCGCGGACCCCGCTCGGGTCCGCCGCCGCCGGGCGGGGGCCGTCCCCCCCGACCGGACTCCGTGGGATCAGGCCTGGGCGGAGATCCGCGCCAGGCGCTGGGCCTCTTCCCGCGTGGACACGGCGATGGCGTCCTCGTCGGCGAAGAGGAGTCGGTTGTCCTCGACGATCTGCCGGCCGTTGACGAACGAGGCCGTCACCGGGGCGGCCGCGCCGAAGACCAGGGCGGCGACGGGGTCGGCGATGGAGGAGTGCAGGAAGGTGCTCATGTTCCACAGGACCAGGTCGGCGAGCTTGCCGGCCTCCAGCGAGCCGATGGCGTCGGCGCGGCCGAGGACCTGCGCGCCCCCGTACGTACCCAGGCGCAGGGCCTGGCGCGCGGTGAGGGCGCGCTCGCGGTGGACGGGGCTGAGCCGGTTGATGAGGAGCGCGTTGCGCAGCTCGGTGTGGAGTTCGCCGGACTCGTTGGAGGCGGTGCCGTCCACGCCGAGGCCGACCGGCACCCCGGCGGCCAGCATGTCCGGGACGCGGGCGATGCCCGCGGCCAGCCGGGCGTTGGAGGACGGGCAGTGCGCGACACCGGTCCTGGTCCGGGCGAACGCGGCGATGTCGGAGTCGTTCATGTGGACGCTGTGCGCCATCCACACGTCTTCGCCGAGCCAGCCGGTCGATTCGAAGTAGTCGGTCGGGCCCATGCCGAACAGTTCCCGGCAGAACCGCTCCTCCTCGACGGTCTCCGAGCCGTGGGTGTGCAGGCGAACGCCGAGGCGGCGGGCCAGCTCGGCGCCCTGCGTGAGTAGTTCGGTGGAGACCGAGAAGGGGGAGCAGGGGGCGACGGCGACCTGGGTCATCGCGTCGAAGGAGGCGTCGTGGTACTTCCTCACGGTCGCCTCGGTGTCGGCGAGGGCGCCTTCCAGGGTCTCGACGGCGTGGTCCGGCGGCAGGCCGCCGTCCTTGACGCTGCGGTCCATCGAGCCGCGGGCGAGGGTGAACCGTACGCCCATCTCGGAGGCGGCGCGGATGATCGAGCCGGAGAGGTCGCCGGAGCCCTTGGGGAAGACGTAGTGGTGGTCCATCGCGGTGGTGACGCCACCCCTGGCCATCGCGGCGAGGGAGCCCTGCGCGGCCGTGTACGTCATCCGCTCGTCGATGTGCGCCCAGGTCGGGTAGAGCGCGACGAGCCAGTCGAAGAGGTTGTGGTCGGTGGCCATGCCACGCGTGATCCACTGGTAGAAGTGGTGGTGCGTGTTGACCAGACCGGGAGTCACGAGGTGTCCCGTGCCGTCGATGCGGCGGACGACGCCGTCGAGGTTCTCGGGGGCCTTGCCCGCGCCGAGGGACTCGATCCGGTTGCCGGCGATGACGACGTGTCCCGAGGCGTACTCGGTGTCGTTCGCATCGACGGTCGCGATCGCACAGTTCTCGATGACGACGCGCTCGACGGCGCTGCGAGGGGCTGCCGATGCTGCCATGGACTTCCTCGTGCTTTCAGTGGCGGTACGGGCACGGCAAAACCCAGGGGATTTGAGTGCCGGAGCCGGGGGCCTTGGCAGCTGACAGTACTGCCGCCCCATGTGTTGCGTCCGGGTGCCGATGTGGGAAGTGAGGGGGTGTCACCCGTCCCGGGGCCACTGCGGAGCTCCGGGACGGGCGCGCGGCATGCTCAGAGGTTGGTCATGTCCACGGGGATCCGGGCGTCGACGCCGTCACGCAGGACCGTCGCCTCGATCAGACCGTAGGGACGGTCGGCGGCGAAGTACACCTCGTTGTCGTTCTTGAGGCCGAAGGGCTCCAGGTCGACGAGGAAGTGGTGCTTGTTCGGGAGCGAGAAGCGGACCTCGTCGATCTCCGAACGGTGGTTGATGATGCGCGAACCCATCTGGTACAGGGTCTGCTGGAGCGAGAGGGAGTAGGTCTCCGCGAAGGCCTGGAGCATGTGCTTCTTGGTCTCGGCGTAGGACTTGTCCCAGTTGGGCATCCGCTGCTCGTCGTCCGACCAGTTGAAGCGCCAGCGAGCGGACACCTGGGTGGCCAGGATGCGGTCGTAGGCCTCCTTCAGCGTCGTGTACTGGTCCTTCACGTAACCCCAGAACTCGGAGTTCGTGGAGTTCATGACGACGAGGTCCTTGAGGCCGGAGATGACCTCCCAGTTCGTACCGTCGTACGTGATCTGGGTGACGCGGGTCTCCATGCCCTGGCGGACGAAGGAGTGGTTGACCTCGTCGGAGCCGATGAACTTGGAGTTGGCGTCCGAGGTGGCGATCCGGTCCCAGGAGTACTCCTCGATCCGGATGCGCGCGCGGTGGATCGGCTCCTGGCTGCCCACGAACCAGCGCGCCAGGTGGATGCCGAACTGCTCGGCGGACTCGATGCCGTACTCCTTGGCGAACGCGTACACCGTGTTCTTGGTGGTGTCGGTCGGCAGGCAGTTGGCGTTCGAGCCGGAGTAGTGGACGTCGTCCATGTCGCCGGAGAGGGCGACGGAGACGTTCAGGTCCTTGATGTGGTGGGTGTCGCCGTCCCGCGTGATCTTGACGACGCGGTTCTCTGCTTTGCCGTACTGGTTCTGGCCCAGAATCGTGGCCATGACTAGCTCCCTCGGTAAACGGAGTAGCCGAACGGGTTGAGCAGCAGCGGTACGTGGTAGTGCTCGCCCGGGTTCACCGCGAAGGTGATCGTTACCTCGGGGAAGAACGCACCGCTGTCCCTTACGCGGGGGGCGTCCTGCTGCGCCTCGGCTTGCTTCTTGTCGAAGTACGTCCCGGTCTCGAAGTCGAGACGTACGTGGGTGGTGCCCTCCGGCAGCGCCGGCAGGTCCTTGCAGCGCCCGTCGGCATCGGTGGCGCTGCCGCCCAGGGCCGCCCACTCGCCGTCCAGGCCCGTACGGGCCGAAAGGGAGATGGCGACGCCTCCGGCGGGCTTGCCGATGCTGGTGTCCAGAATGTGTGTGGACACCGACGCGGTGGTCTCGGTGCTCATGCTCACGCTCCTTCTGCGAGTCCGACGAGGCGGGTCAGACGGATCTTGTTGATCTTGACGAGCTCGCCGCGGGCGATCTCCCGCTCCCGCTCCGGCGAGTTGTCGATCCGGACCTTGACCGCGTCCCGCATGAACTCACCGGTCGCACCGGTGGCACAGATGAGGAAGACATGGCCGAACTTCTCCTGGTACGCCAGGTTCAGTTCGAGGAGCTCGTTCTTCAGCTCCTCCGAGGCTCCGGCCATACCGCGCTGCTCGCGGGCGGAGGTCGGGTCTCCGGGCTTCGGCCGGCCGATCGGCGCGTGGCCTCCCATCGCCTCGGCCAGGTCCTCGGCGGTGAGCTCCGCCATGGCGGCCTCGTTGGCCGAAAACAGGGCTTCGGCGTCGGCGAAGGGGCGCTGCGCGAGCAGCTTGCGGCCCCATGCCGAACTGGCGCAGACCTCGTGCAGCTCGGCCGTGGCCTCGCTGTCGTCCAAGGCGTTGAACCGGGTGAGACCCGGGGTCGGACTCGAAGTCACGGTAGGCCTCCGTGGCCTGTTGTTGCTTTGACGGGCTGCGCATAGCTAACGCCCTCGACAACACGGCGTCAACACTTTGTTGAAACTTCCCGTACACAAAAGCCGCCGCCCGGATGAATGGGGCGGCGGCTCGTCACCTTAAGTCAATCAGCCTTCACTCTTGGCTGTCTTGTTCGCGTTTTCCCTGTTCAGGTAGTTGTAGACGGTGAAGCGGCTTACGCCGAGCGCTCCCGCGACCGTTTCCACGCCATGGCGTACGGAAAAGGCACCGCGCGCCTCCAGTATCCGCACGACGTCCTGCTTGGACTTGCGGTCCAGCTCCGCCAGCGGCATGCCGTGCCGACGTTCCAGGGCGGCCAGGATGTGGTCCAGCGAGTCGGAGAGCTGGGGCAGGCGCACCGCGAGCAGTTCCCGCCCCTCCCAGGTGAGCACGACGTCGTCGGGCTCCGCCAGGGCCGGATCCATCAGCTCGCCGCCCATGGCGTCCACCAGCGGCTTGACCGCGGCGACGAACGGGTGGTCGCGGGGCTCGGTCATGGGGTGTCCTCCCCGATCACGTTGACCTGGAGCGAGACGCGGGTCGCCCCGGCCTCCAGGGCGTCGCGCAGCAGCGCGGCCACCGCGCCCAGCACCCGGTCGGACTCGCCCTCGGCGGTGTTGCCGAACGGGCCGACGTCCACCGCGTCCAGCCGCGCCTCCTGGATGACCTCGCGCGCGGCCACGGCATGGGCGGGGGCCTCTTCGAGATCGAAGGGCTCGGTCGTGAACTCCACTCTCAATCGCACGCTGGTCAAGCTACCTCCCGGTCAGCTTTTTTCGGCAGTCCGCACTTGACATCCGCGACGAGGCCGATGCAGTCTTCCATCAAGCAGAAACTAACTTCCGCAATACGGAAGGAGCGCACACCCCTCATGGGATACACGGACCAGCGCTTCGATGTGAACCTTTCGATCCTCTTCACGGAACTCCCGCTCCTGGAGCGTCCCGCGGCCGCCGCCGCGGCGGGCTTCACAGCGGTCGAGCTGTGGTGGCCCTGGATCGACTCCCCCACTCCCGCCCAGGCGGAGCTCGACGCCCTCAAGAAGGCTCTTGAGGACGCCGGCACCCAGCTGGTGGGCCTGAACTTCTACGCCGGCCGGCTGCCGGGCCCGGACCGCGGCGCGGTATCGGTACCCGGCGAGGAGTCGGACCGCTTCCAGGCCAACATCGACGTGGCGGCCGACTTCGCCGCCTCGGTCGGCTGCAAGGCCCTCAACGCCCTGTACGGCAACCGCGTCGACGGCGTCGACCCGGCCGTGCAGGACGAGCTGGCCCTGGAGAACCTGGCCGTCGCGGCCCGGGCCGCGGACCGGGTGGGGGCGATCCTCCTGATCGAGACCCTCAACAAGCCCGAGTCGCCGCTCTACCCGCTGGTGAGCGCCCCGGCCGGCATCGAGATCGTGGACAAGGTCAACGAGGCCACCGGCCTCGGGAACGCCAAGTTCCTGCTCGACCTGTACCACCTGGCGATGAACGATGAGGACCTCTGCGAGGTCATCGAAAAGTACGCCGCCAAGACCGGGCACGTCCAGATCGCGGACAAGCCCGGACGCGGTGCCCCCGGCACCGGCGAGCTCCCCCTCGAAGAGCTCCTGGACCAGCTGAAGAAGGCCGGATACGAGGGCTACGTAGGCCTGGAGTACAAGGCCGACGACGCCGCCGCGTCCTTCGCGTGGCTCCCCGCCGAGGCCCGCGCCGTCCGCTAGGCGGACGAAGTCCGGGCGATCAGCCAGGCAACCCCCGCACTTTTCGTACGAAGCATTAAGAGAAGGACCCTCATCATGAGCACCCTCCCCAAGATTGCCTGGATCGGTCTCGGAATCATGGGCTCCCCCATGGCCGAGAACCTCCTGAAGGCCGGCTACCCGGTCACCGGCTTCACGCTGGAGCAGGACAAGCTGGACCGCCTGGCCGGCGCCGGCGGCACCGCGGCCGGCTCGATCGCCGAGGCCGTCAAGGACGCCGACGTCGTCATCACGATGGTGCCCGCCTCCCCGCAGGTCGAGGCCATCGCCTACGGCGAGAACGGCATCCTGGAGAACGCGAAGTCCGGCGCGCTGATCATCGACATGTCGTCGATCACCCCCCAGACCTCGGTCGACCTCGCGAAGAACGCCGCCGCGAAGGGCATCCGCGTCATCGACGCCCCGGTGTCCGGCGGCGAGGCCGGCGCCATCGAGGCCGTCCTGTCGATCATGGTGGGTGGCGAGCAGGCCGACTTCGACGAGGCCCTCCCCATCCTGGAGGCGCTCGGCAAGGTCATCGTCCTGTGCGGTCCGCACGGCTCGGGCCAGACGGTGAAGGCCGCCAACCAGCTCATCGTCGCGGTGAACATCCAGGCGTGCGCCGAGGCCGTGGTCTTCCTGGAGAAGTCCGGCGTGGACCTGAACGCCGCCCTGGACGTCCTCAATGGCGGTCTGGCCGGCTCCACGGTGCTGACCCGCAAGAAGGACAACTTCCTGAACCGCGACTTCAAGCCCGGCTTCCGGATCGACCTGCACCACAAGGACATGGGCATCGTCACCGACGCCGCCCGCAACGTCGGCGCGGCCCTCCCGGTCGGCGCGGTCGTCGCCCAGCTGGTCGCCTCGCTGCGCGCCCAGGGTGACGGCGGCCTGGACCACTCCGCGCTGCTGCGCGCGGTCGAGCGCCTCTCCGGCGCCCAGATCTGACCCACCCTCACCGGCGGCCCGTCGTCCCCGGCCGCCCCTCCCCCCTGACGGGGGCCCTGAGTTTCCGGATGGTGCCGGTGCTGACACCTGTCCTGTCGCGCCCAAGCGCCGGCACCGTCCGGATTCACCTCTCCTCTTCTTCTTGCTTCTTTTCAACAAACTGTTGACGTCGAGTTCACGCCGAAATTAGGCTGTTCCGCATGACGGAAGACGCTTTCCGTCCAGCAGTTTTCCCGTACGGAAGGTCACCATGTCGAAGCGCACGCTGACGACCGAGTCCGGCGCCCCGGTCGCCGACAACCAGAACTCCGCCACCGCCGGCGTCGGTGGCCCGCTCCTGGTCCAGGACCAGCAGCTCCTTGAGAAGCTCGCCCGATTCAACCGCGAGCGCATCCCGGAGCGCGTGGTCCACGCCCGCGGTTCGGCGGCGTACGGCTACTTCGAGGTGACCGACGACGTCACCGCGTTCACCAGCGCGGCGTTCCTCAACACGGTCGGCAAGAAGACCGAGACCTTCCTGCGGTTCTCCACCGTCGCCGACTCGCTCGGCGGCGCGGACGCGGTCCGCGACCCGCGCGGCTTCGCCCTGAAGTTCTACACCGAAGAGGGCAACTACGACCTCGTCGGCAACAACACCCCGGTGTTCTTCATCAAGGACCCCATCAAGTTCCCCGACTTCATCCACTCCCAGAAGCGCGACCCCTTCACGGGCAAGCAGGAGCCGGACAACGTCTGGGACTTCTGGGCGCACGCCCCCGAGGCGACGCACCAGATCACCTGGCTGATGGGTGACCGCGGCATACCGGCGTCCTACCGCCACATGAACGGCTACGGCTCCCACACCTACCAGTGGACCAACGCCCGCGGCGAGGCCTTCTTCGTCAAGTACCACTTCAAGACGAACCAGGGCATCCGCTGCCTGTCGGCCGAGCAGGCCGCCGAGCTCGTCGGCCAGGACGCCAACTCGCACCAGACCGACCTGCTCCAGGCGATCGAGCGAGGTGTGAACCCGAGCTGGACCCTCTACGTCCAGATCATGCCCGCCGCCGAGGCCGTGGACTACCGCTTCAACCCGTTCGACCTCACCAAGGTGTGGCCGCACGCCGACTACCCGCTGCAGCGCGTGGGCCGCCTGGTGCTCGACCGCAACCCGGACAACGTCTTCGCCGAGGTCGAGCAGGCCGCCTTCTCCCCGAACAACTTCGTCCCGGGCATCACCGCCTCGCCGGACAAGATGCTCCAGGGCCGCCTGTTCGCGTACGCCGACGCCCAGCGCTACCGCCTCGGTGTGAACCACACCCTGCTGCCGGTCAACGCCCCGAAGGCGACGAAGGCCGACAACTACGGCCGCGACGGCGTCATGGCGCTGCGCAACGGCTCGCGCCACGACAAGAACTACGAGCCCAACTCGTACCAGGGTCCGGTCGAGACCGGTCTCGCGCTCGGCGCCCCGAAGGCCGTCTCCGGCTACACGGGCACCCACGAGGCCCCGGCCCACACCAAGGACGACCACTTCTTCCAGGCCGGTGAGCTCTACCGGCTGATGTCGGAGGCCGAGAAGGAGCGTCTGGTGGCGAACATCGCCGGCGGTCTCTCCCAGGTCACCCTGGAAGACGTCATCGAAAAGAACCTGGCTCACTTCCACGCCGCCGACGCCGACTACGGCAAGCGCGTCGAGGAGGCCGTCCGCGCCCTGCGCGACGCCTGAGCCGCACGCTGTACCGGGGGCCTGACGGGAGGTCAAGCCCCTGGTGCTGAGCCCGCACCGCGGACCCGGATGAGGGGTGGTACGCGGTGGGGGCAGGACGAGGACCGCGACGGGCGAGTGAGCCAGTGCGGTGGTAATGGGTTCCGAGGCCCGTCTCTTGACCTGAGGGAGACGGCGCCGGAGTTCTCGTCACCGCCCGTCGCGGTCCCAGCCACCTTCTCCCGACCGGTGCGCGGGGGCTGCGCACAGAGCCCCCGGCACCCGTTGGAGGAGCCCTTCCACTCCGCCCGGCGGCGCGAACGTCCTGTCGCGCCAGCCTCGCCCCGTCGGGCGGTAACCAGCCAGAGCGCCGAGTCACGGACGGTCCCGTGACTCGGCGCTTTGCCGTTCCCCGGGGGGCGGTGGGGCGGGGGGGCGGGCGGCGCGGGGCCGGCCGCGCGCGGGGCCGGCCGCGCGCGGGGCCGGCCGCGCGCGGGCCTCCTTCGGGGGCCGGGGTGATGCGGTGGATGCCGCCCACGGCGCGGCCGGGGGCGGCGTCATGGGTTGATCTGCGAGGCAGCTGTACGCGTCCGCGCAAGGGCGTCAGGGTCAGCGGCCTCGCCGGTCTCTCGGTGGTCCCGATGGACGGGGCGGAACGGCTGACCGCGCCCTGGTGAAGGGGCTGAGCGGGCGCCGGCTGAGCGGCTCGCTGGAGCTGGAGCGGGCCCGCGCCCTGCTGGAGGGCGCCGTGGACGCGGAGCCGGGGCCGCACTCCGGCTGACGGCGGCGGCTCCGGGACCGGGCCACGTACAAGACGACGCCAGGACCGACGCCAAGGGGCACGACGCGGAACGGCCCCCGTTCCTCCCTGGGCGGGAGGAACGGGGGCCGTCGGCCGCCGTGGTGTCCGTCAGACGGACAGCGGGCGGATCGCGGTCGGGGCGTGACCCGGCTCGGTGGCCAGCTCCTCGAACTCCGTGACGTCGCTCATGTCGACCGTCTTGCTCATCGCGATGTTGGTGACGCGCTCCAGGATGGCCTCGACGACGACCGGGACCTGGAACTCCTGGGCGAGCTTCTTGGCCTCCTCGAAGGCCTCGCCCAGCTTGTCCGGGTCGGTGACGCGGATGGCCTTGACGCCCAGGCCCTCGGCGACCTTGACGTGGTCGACGCCGTAGACGCCGAGCTCCGGGGTGTTGATGTTCTCGAATTCGAGGTTGACCTCGAAGTTGATGCCCAGGCCGCCCTGCGCCTGACGGATCAGGCCCAGGTAGGCGTTGTTCACCAGGACGTGGACGTACGGGACCTTGTGCTGGGCGGCGACCGCCAGCTCCTCGATCATGAACTGGAAGTCGTAGTCGCCCGAGAGCGCGACGATCGGGGTCTCCGGGTCCGCGGTGGCGGCGCCGATCGCGGCCGGGATGGTCCAGCCGAGCGGGCCGGCCTGGCCACAGTTGATCCAGTGGCGCGGGCGGTAGACGTGCAGGAACTGCGCCGCGGCGATCTGGGAGAGGCCGATGGTGGTGACGTAGCGGGTCTCGGGGCCGAAGGCCCGGTTCATCTCCTCGTAGACGCGCTGCGGCTTCAGGGGGATGTTGTCGAAGTGCGTCCGGCGCTGCAGGGTGGCCTTGCGCTCCTGCGCGGAGGCGGCCCAGGCGGAGAAGTCCGGCAGCTTGCCCTCGGCCTTGAGCTCCTTGGCGACCTCGATGAAGAGCTCCAGCGCGGCCTTGGCGTCGGAGGCGATGCCGAAGTCCGGGGCGAAGATCTTGCCGAGCTGGGTGGGCTCGATGTCGACGTGGACGAACTTGCGGCCCTTGGTGTACGCGTCCATGTTGTAGCCGGTGTGACGGTTGGCCCAGCGGTTGCCGATGCCGAAGACGAAGTCCGACTCCAGGAAGGTCGCGTTGCCGTAGCGGTGCGCGGTCTGGACGCCGACCATGCCGGCCGCCAGCTCGTGGTCGTCCGGGATGGTGCCCCAGCCCATCAGGGTGGAGATGACGGGGACGCCCACCAGCTCGGCGAACTCGACCAGCAGGTCGGTGGCGTCGGCGTTGATGATGCCGCCGCCGGCGACGATCAGCGGACGCTCGGACTCCAGCAGGAACTGGAGGGCCTTGACGGCCTGGGCGCGGGACGCCTGCGGCTTGTAGACCGGCAGCGGCTGGTAGGTCTCGGGGTCGAACTCGATCTCGGTGAGCTGGACGTCGATGGGCAGGTCGATCAGGACCGGGCCCGGACGGCCGGAGCGCATCAGGTGGAAGGCCTCCTGGAACACGCCCGGGACCTGCGCGGCCTCCAGGACGGTCGTGGCCTTCTTGGTGACGGGCTTGGCGATCGAGGCGATGTCGACGGCCTGGAAGTCCTCCTTGTGGAGCTTCGAGACCGGAGCCTGACCGGTGATGCACAGGATCGGGATCGAGTCCGCGATGGCCGAGTACAGGCCGGTGATCATGTCGGTGCCGGCCGGACCCGACGTACCGATGCAGACGCCGATGTTGCCCGCCTTGGCGCGGGTGTAGCCCTCCGCCATGTGCGAAGCGCCTTCGACGTGGCGGGCCAGCGTGTGGCTGATTCCGCCCACGTTCTTGAGCTCGCGGTAGAACGGGTTGATCGCGGCACCGGGGACGCCGAACGCTTGTTCGACACCTTCGAGCTTGAGGATCTCCACTGCAGCGGCGGCGGCTGTCATACGAGGCATCGAGTTCTCCTGCGGGTCCGACGGTCAGACTTTTCCGTAATCCGGAAGTATTGTTCTGCTATACGGAACAAGCTAAGCGGCCACCTGACGCACGTCAAGGCGCTTCGGGACCCCGGAACCCACCAAAAGGCGCATCTCGTTCGGTGAGTTGCACAAAAGGCCGGTCCATCCGCCCGATTCGGCGGCGGCCGGTGGGGGAGCATGGGTCCACGCGGGACGCGAACGGCGATCGAGGGGGTCCGGATCTCATGGCGGAAGCGGTACCGGTGCGCTGCCCGGAGTGCCGGCGCGAGAACGCGTACGCGGTCCCGGTCTTCCCCTGCGCCTGCGGGAGCCCGGTCGCGCCGGTGCTGGACCCGTCGGCGCCGGCGCGCAGGCTGGCGCACCGGACCTGGGCCGAGAGCTGGGTGACCGTACGGTGCGGGGCCTGTGGGCGGGAGAGCGAGTGGCCGCACCCGGAGGTGGGGTGCGCGTCGTGCGGGACGGTGGCCCGGCCGGCGGTGCTGACGGCGGACGGGCCGGGCGGGGGCGCCGCACCGGTGGCGCCCGCGGGCCGCGCGGCCGGTTCCGGTTCGGGTTACGGCTCCGGCTCCGATTCCGGCTCCGGCTCCGGTTCCGGCTCCGGCTCCGGCGCGCGGGGCGCCCGGGAGCCCGCATCGGACACGGAGGGGGTGCCGCCGGGGGCACGGACGCCGTTCCGGCCGGTGACCATCCGTACGGGACGGGACGCGGTCGCGACGGCCGCGCTGTACCTGCGCTGGCTCGGCTTCCGGGACGTCCGGCAGCCCGCCGGGCCGCCGCTGCCGTCGGCGGCGGTGGACCTGCGGGCCCCGGGGGTGGTGGCGCAGGTGGACCCGACGACGGCCCCGACCGGGCTGCGGGCGGTGGAGTGCGTCTGGCTGAACGCCCTGACGGCCGCGGCGGCCGGCGTCTGCTTCTCCCTCGCCGGCTATACCCGGGAGGCCCGGGAGCGGGCGGACGAGCTGGCCGTGCCGCTGTTCGTCATGGACCTCACGGGGGTCCCGCAGCCGGTCAACGACCCGGCGGACGAGCTGGTGGCGAAGGGGGCCTAGGCTCGGAGGCCTGCCCGCCTGTTCGACAGCCCGCCGAGGAGAGACCGATGAGCCTGTACGACATCCCGCTGACCACCCTGGACGACGAGCCCACCAGCCTCGCGGCCCACAAGGGCAAGGCGATCCTGCTGGTGAACACCGCTTCGCAGTGCGGTCTCACCCCCCAGTACTCGGGGCTGGCCCGGCTGCAGTTCGCGTACGCGGAGAAGGGCTTCACCGTCATCGGCGTGCCCTGCAACCAGTTCGGCGGCCAGGAGCCGGGCAGCGCCGAGGACATCCAGACCTTCTGCGCGGCGGGCTTCGGGGTGACCTTCCCGATGCTGGAGAAGACCGAGGTGAACGGCGAGAACCGGCACCCCCTGCACCGCGAGCTGGTGAAGACCGCGGACGCCGAGGGCGAGGCGGGGGACATCCAGTGGAACTTCGAGAAGTTCCTGATCTCCCCCGCCGGCGAGGTCGTGGCGCGCTTCCGCCCGCGCACCGAGCCCGAGGCCCCCGAGGTCATCGCGGCGATCGAGGCGCAGCTGCCGGCGTAGCGCGGCGCGTACGTACGCGTATGTAGGCCTATGTACGCGTACGGAGGCCTGCCTAGAAGTCGGCTTCGTCGTACTCCCCGGCCGAGCCGGACGCGGTGAGCTCCCGCAGCTCCACCCGGCGGATCTTGCCGGACACCGTCTTGGGAAGTTCGGCGAACTCGATGCGGCGGATCCGCTTGTACGGGGAGAGGACCGCCCGGGAGTGGGCGAAGAGCATCCGGGCGGTCTCCTCGCCGGGCTCCCAGCCCGCGGCGAGGGTGACGTACGCCTTCGGCACCGCGAGCCGCAGCGCGTCGGGGGCCGGGACGACGGCTGCCTCGGCGACGGCCTCGTGCTCCAGCAGAGCGCTCTCCAGCTCGAACGGGCTGATCTTGTAGTCGGACGCCTTGAAGACGTCGTCGGCGCGGCCGACGTAGGTCAGGTAGCCGTCCGCGTCGCGGGAGGCGATGTCGCCGGTGCGGTAGAGCCCGCCCGCCATGGCCTCGGCGGTGCGTTCCGGGTCGTCGCGGTAGCCGGTCATCACTCCGGCCGGCGACCCGGCGGGGACGGGGCGCAGGTCCACGCAGACCTCGCCCTCGTCCGGCGACTCCTCGCCGGTGACGGCGTCCAGCAGGACGATGCGGTAGCCGGGGGCGGGGCGGCCCATGGAGCCCGGTTTGACCGGGGCGCCGGGGAAGTTGCCGACCTGGAGGGTGGTCTCGGTCTGGCCGAAGCCGTCGCGGATGGTGATCCCCCAGGCCTGCCGGACCCTGTCGATGACCTCGGGGTTCAGGGGTTCGCCCGCGGCGACGGCCTCACGCGGCGGGTTCTTGAGCTTCGTGAGGTCGGACTGGATCAGCATCCGCCAGACGGTGGGCGGTGCGCAGAAGGTGGTGACCGCCCCGCGGTCCATCTCCGCCATCAGCCGCTCGGCGTCGAAGCGGGTGTAGTTGTGGACGAAGACGGTCGCGCCCGCGTTCCAGGGGGCGAAGAGGTTGGACCAGGCGTGCTTGGCCCAGCCGGGCGAGGCGATGTTGAGGTGGACGTCGCCGGGGCGCAGGCCGAGCCAGTACATGGTGGACAGGTGCCCGATCGGGTACGAGGCGTGGGTGTGCTCGACCAGCTTGGGGCGGTCGGTCGTGCCCGAGGTGAAGTACAGCATCAGCGGATCGGTGGCGAGGGTCTCCCCGTCCCGCTCGAAGTGCCGGCCGGCCCCGTACATGTCCTCCAGGCGCCGCCAGCCGGTGGGGATGTCGGCGCCGGCGGCGATACGGGTGTAGGTGCCGGGGACCTGGTCGAACTTGGCCGTGTCCTCGGCCCGTGCGATCACATGGCGTACGCCGCCACGGTCGACGCGGTCGCGCAGGTCGGCCGGACCGAGCAGCGGGGTGGCCGGGATGACGACGGCGCGCAGTTTCATCGCGCCGAGCATCACCTCCCACAGCTCGCGCTGGTTGCCGAGCATGACCAGGATCCGGTCGCCGGCGGCGACGCCCTGGGCCCGGAGCCAGTTCGCGGCGCAGGCCGAGGTTCCGCTCAGCTGCTCGAAGGTGATCCCGTGGCTGGTGCCGTCCTCCTCCACGATGCGCAGGGCGTCGGCTCCGTTTTCGGCCGCGATGCGGTCGAACCAGTCGAGGGCCCAGTTGAAGCGCTCGGGGCGGGGCCAGGTGAATCCGGCGTAGGCGGCTTCGTAGTCGCCGCGGTGGGCGAGCAGGAAGTCCCGCGCGGCCAGGAAGGAGTCGGCGGTGGCGCTGTTCTCGGTCATGACAGGCATCGTGCCGCGCCGGACGGGGGCTCCACCAGGGCGGCGTCAGCCGTGGATTGACCCGAAGCGGACGCTGCCGGTGCCGCCGGCCAGGCCGGAGAGCAGCTCGTGGCCCTCGGCTTCGATCGCGCGTCTGCGCCCGGGGGTGTGCGTACCGAAGAGTTCGACGGTGAGGCGGGGCTCTTGCTCCTCCCCGTCCATGCGCCAGAGTCCGGCGAGGAAGCCGTCGACGAGGAGGGTGCGGTGGGCCTGGTTGCCGGTCCAGGCGCGGCCCTTGAGCTCGGGGGCGATGACGCGGGAGCGGTCGGCGTGCGAGAGGAGCAGGTTGTCGAACTCGGGGAGGAAGCGGGGCGGTGCGGGCGTGTCGGGGGCGGGCCGGGGCGCGTCGGGCAGGTCGAACAGCTCGACGCCGTTCTCGTCACGGAAGGTCAGCAGGCGGGGACGCAGCCGTTCGAAGGCCGCGCGCAGCCGGGTGAGCCCGGCCCAGGTCTGCATGTCCTTGACGGAGGCGGGTCCGAAGGCGCCGAGGTAGCGCAGCACCACCTCCTCGACGGGCGGGGCCGGCGCGGCGGACTTTCCGAGCCACCGCTCGACGGTGGTGAGCCGCACCTGGCCGCCGCGGCCCCAGACGCCCCGGGGGGTGACCTGCACGAGCGGGAGCAGGCAGCGCGCGGCGACGGCCAGGGCCCGGGGGTCGGCGGCGGGCCACTCGCCCCGCAGCTCGTCGCGGATCTCCCCCATGGTGCGCGGCCCGGCCTCGACGAAGTCCCGGGCCCGCTCCTTCAGCCGGTCCAGGTCGACGCCGGTCAGGCCGGTGCGGAAGGCGCCGAGCTCGCGGTCGCGGGCGGGCTGGACGAGGGGCCTGAGGGTGAGGGCGTCCTGGGCGGTGTGGGTGTGGAGGGTGGAGCGCAGGGTGACCATGCGGACCACCTCCCGGGACTCCATCAGCCGCGCGAGCTCCTCGGGGCGGAACCCGGCGAGGCGGGCGTGCAGCTGGAAGTAGGGCGGCTTGACGTTCTGCGCCTGGAGCCCGAGCAGATGGCCGACCGCGTCCCCGGCGGACATCTCGGCGCGGCTCAGCAGCAGCTGCCGGGCGAGCGTGGCCCGGTTCAGCGCGCGGGGGCCGAGGACGGGGCCGTTCCTGGACGCCATACGGGCACGCTAACCGCCCGCCCTCCCCTCCCCCACTCCGGGCTCGCCACCCGGAACCTCCCCCTTTCTCCCTATATGCTGCTCTTCACCCGTAAACGTACGTATGACGTGAACGCCTGTCCCCCTCCCCGGGAGCTGACCTGCGATGCCGGAGCGCCCAGACCGCCGCCCCTCGTCCCCGCCCCCGTCCCCGCCCGGGAAGCGCTCGG
Source organism: Streptomyces sp. NPDC102258 (assembly GCF_055584685.1). NCBI lineage: Bacteria > Bacillati > Actinomycetota > Actinomycetes > Kitasatosporales > Streptomycetaceae > Streptomyces > Streptomyces sp. NPDC102258. The sequence continues at coordinate 27,432 of NZ_JBVJLO010000013.1, read as the reverse complement.
GCCGGCTCCGCGCGTCCACCCCGCCGCCCACCGCCCCGCCGAGCCCGGCCCCCGCCCCGCTCCCCCCGGACCACCGGAGCGTGATCGACTCCGCCGTCTACCGCGACGGCCGCCGGGTCTCCTCCCCGCCCACCCTCGCGGACACCTTCCGGCAGCTGCGCGAACAGCACGGCGGCATGGCCTGGATCGGCCTGCACCGCCCCACCCAGGACGAACTCCACTCCCTGGCAGCCGAGTTCAACCTCCACCCGCTCTCCATCGAAGACGCCCTGGAGGCCCACCAGCGCCCGAAACTGGAGCGCTACGGCGACACCCTCTTCGTGGTCCTGCGCGCGGCCCGCTACCTGGACGCCCCGGAGGAGGTCGACTTCGGCGAACTCCACGTCTTCGTCGGCCCGGACTTCCTGATCACCGTCCGCCACGGGGCCGCCCCCGACCTCTCCGCCGTCCGCCGCCGCATGGAGGCGACCCCGGAGCTCCTCTCCCTCGGCCCGGAAGCCGCCCTGTACGCGATCCTCGACGCGGTGGTGGACGGCTACGCCCCGGTTGTCGCGGGCGTCCAGAACGACATGGACGAGATCGAGACGGAGGTCTTCCGCGGCGACCCGGAGGTCTCCCGCCGCATCTACGAACTCTCCCGCGAAATGGTCGAGTTCCAACGCGCCACCCGCCCCCTGGTCGGCATGCTCCACGGCCTGATGGCCGGCTTCGCCAAGTACGGCACGGACGAGGAACTCCAGCGCTACCTCCGCGACGTCGCCGACCACGTCACCCACACCAGCGAACGCGTAGACGGCTTCCGCCAGGCCCTCACCGAAATCCTCACGGTCAACGCCACCCTGGTCTCCCAACAACAGAACGCCGAAATGCGCGCCCTGGCCGAAGCCGGCTTCGAACAGAACGAGGAGATCAAAAAAATCTCCAGCTGGGCCGCCATCCTCTTCGCCCCCACCCTGGTAGGCACGATCTACGGCATGAACTTCGAAACCATGCCCGAGCTGAGCTGGCACTTCGGCTACCCGTTCGCGATCCTGCTGATGGCAGTGGTCTGCGTGAGCCTCTACGTCATCTTCAAGAAGCGCGACTGGCTGTAGACCGCACATCAGCACCGTTGATCGTCTCGTAACGACAACGGATGGCGCAGCAGATGCTGTGCCACCCGTTGTCGCGACCAGGTCTGTCCGGTCTCCCCCAACGACTACAAGCCGGCAGTCGTCCAACAACCTTGCCCGTAGGGCGTCGATGTCCGACCCCCTGTCTAGCCTGTCTCCGTGAAGCCCACCGATGACCGACAGTTCCCCGCCGCGCTCGCCACTGCGATGGCCGTTCGATTCGACTACGCCGACGGGAAGACCGGGGTCGACTTCGAGCCCTTCCCGGCCTTCCTGTCCGCTGCCGAGACCACCGACTGGTTCCAGGCGTGGACCGGGAACAGCGAACTGGACGGCAACGACTTCCGCGTGTTCGGACAGGACGGCACGGGCGGGTACGCGGCGTTCTGGCTCATCCGCCCGATCCGGCCACTGACCGAGCAACCCGTCGTCTTCCTCGGCTCCGAGGGCGAAACCGGTGTCGTCGCCCGCGATCTGGGCGACTTCTTGTGGCTACTGGCCGACGGCTTCGGCCCCTGGGAAGCCGCCACCTCGTACGAACCCGACTGGAGGGCCCGCCCGAACCCGGAGCTGGCCGCCATCGCCGAAGGATTCGCACCGCACCGCCGCTCGGCCTCAGCCGTGATCGAGCTGGCGGCCCAGGAGTTCCCGAACTTCGACGACACCATCATGAGGCTCTGCCGCTGAACCCCGCGTCGTCACCAGCACGACCGGCTCGCCCCTTCGGCACGGTCCCCACAGCAGGGGAATGGGGGCCGCTACTCGAATCACCACGGCTCCCTGCCGCGTCTGAGCATCGCTATAGCCTCTGCCCATGAACCATCGGGAAGGCGAGAACACGCTGGTCCTGGAGGCCCGCGAGATGCTGGCCACCGGGCAGGGCGAAGAGGAGGTCTTCGCAGAACTGGCCGCGCACAACGGTGACTGGGGCGCCTGCGCGTTGGCCCTGTGTCTAGCCCTCGGGGTGCCCCGGACGGACGCCGAAGCCCGAATCCACGAGGCTCGGCCCCTCTTCGACGAGTTCGAAGTGGGAGAGGAAGACCTCGTCGCCATGCTTCTCGCCTGTGGGCACGTGTTCGTCGTGGACCGGATGCTGGACGGTCGCGGTGAGCGGATCCGTGACCTGTTGTGGACTGCCGCCTGTGCCCGCGGAGGCTTCCCTGGCGGCATGATCCCCTGGTTCCGTACCGGCGAGCTGACGAACATCTTTCTGCTCTTCGCGCGGACCCGGTTCCGGGACGAGCGGGGCTCACCTCCCGAGTTCTGGGCGGCCATGGTTACGGCCGGGGAACTACTGGCGACCGAGGACGGCTCGGACCAGGCAGAGGTGGCGGCGGGGCTGGAACATTGCCGGGGGCAGGCGACCTCCTTCGGTACGGATTCGCTGGAGCGGCCTCGAAGTGGACGCTCCATCCGCCCCGGGTAACCGTTTGCCAACCTCAGCTTGCGTCAACCGCCACCGAAACGCCCGGTAAACCACCCAGTCCCGCCCCTGGCGCCGCAAGAAGCCGGCACCACCGGACGCTCGGCTCGTCCGTCCGATACGCGCCCTCGCCGCGCTCCCCGAAGCGACCCCTGGCACACTCTGCGACTCCGGCACCTTTACGCGCTCCCGACCGAATGGGTGACATGAGTCATTGCCGACCCGGGCGGGACACTATTTTCGGTCGTAAACCTGAAGAGGGAGGCGTAGTGGCTCGAAGAATCCAGGTGGCGACCCTTGTTCGCGAACAATTCAAGGGTGTAGACCTGCCCGGAATTAAGCAACGCCTAGCAACCAAGAAGGAGTGCTGCCGGGCGTGCGGAAAATCAATCGGTTCAAATAGTCCCGCCAACCTGATCGCCATCATTCACCGCGAGAGTCGCATCAAGTGGGCTGCACTCGTGCATCCACAGTGCGGAAGCTCGGGAATCTACACCACGGACCGCGCACCGGACGAGAACCGGGTGTATTTCGAGGTCGAGTGTGCCCTGATGGTCGGCGAAAGAGGAGCTGTTCCCGCCCTCATCTTGGATACCTACGGAGGCTACAAGATCACACGCACTGGGGAGGTCCACGACAATCTACTCGCCGGGTTCGCCGGGTTCGGGTTCGCCTACCCGGAGTGGATCGATCGCGAGGACAGCGAGGACGCTCAGGCGATCGACGAGACCGAGCACACACCAGGACTGACCGCCCACTTCGAGTCCGGCGAAATGCTCATCTCCTCGGAAGGTTCGGAACTCCTCCGCCTGGCCAACCTCAATTACTACCCCCGCTGGTACAGAGCCCTCCACTGCGGCGCATTGTTCGTGAGCATTGGCCGCAATCTGCAGGGAATGACCTTCGACAGCTTGAAACATATTCAGCGTGCCGCAAGCGCAAAGGAACTGGTCAGCGCAGTCGCAGCAACTTCTGTGGCACCAGCCGAGCCCAGCTCATCCTGCGGTTGCGTCAACGGCGCCACACGAACCTTCGCTTTGTGCTGCGATAATCCCGACGGGCCCGAGGAGTGAAGTGGCCGGCACCAGCATCGATCTCGACGCGTTCCCTCCAGACACTCTCGCCACACGGAACGGCCAGATCACTCCGATCGGGGAACTGGTCATCGCGAGGGTGGCCAAGGACCTGACCGCCATCTGCCAACAAGCCCCCGACCGGCAGGCCGCGATCGATGCGCTCCGAGAGGTCATCCCCGAGCCAATTGCAGGGCCCAGCCGCAGCCGACGCCCCACAGGGGGTCGCCGGTGAGGGCGGCGTCGCCGATGAGGGCGAGGCCCGGGGCGGTCGGCTTGCGGGTGTGCAGGGGGTAGTCGAGGGCGCCGGTGATCTTCGAGATGCGTTCGGCGGAGTCGATGGGCGGGGCTTCGGGCAGGGCGCGCACGAAGGCGTGGAAGCTGCCCTCCAGGTCCTTCCGGAAGGCCGGCAGCCGTTCCTTGGAGGGGAGCACCGCGAGCACCGTGACGCCACCGTCGTTCGGGAAGGCGTACGCCATGTCGGGTTCCAGGAACCAGGTCTGGCCGATTCCGCCGTGCAGCGGCAGGTCGCGGAAGTGGGCGAGGTAGCCGAAGCGGGCGTTGGCGTAGTGGCGGACGGGGACCCCGGCGAGCTTCGCCACCGTCGAGTCCTTGCCGTCGGCGCCGACCACCAGGCGGGCCCGGAGTTCCCGCTCGCCGTGGGGCGTGGACGTACGCACCCCCACCGTCCGCCCCGCTTCCCGGGGCAGGCCCGTCACCTTGTGGCCGAGGAGCACGTCGACGCCCGGGGTCCGCGCCGCGTGGGACCTGATCAGCGGGTCGAGCGTGCTGCGGCGGACGTTGTACGCGTACGGCAACGGCGGGCCGCCCGGTGCCGCCTTCGGCTCGATCCAGGCCCAGCGGGTGTACCAGCGGGCGGCGTTGCGCACCGCTCCCGCCTGCTCCAGGGCGGGTATGCCGCCCCGCTGATCACGACGTCGTAGTCGGGTGTGGTGGGCATGCACCGGCCTCCCTGAGAGGGGAAGCCCCCAAGTGTAGGGAGGGAGGCGGGAGTTCAGAACGGAACGGTCAGGACGGGCGGGGTGCGGCGGCCTCGCGGTGCATGCCTGTGCACAGGGCCCAGATGACGACGGTGTTGAGGAAGATCAGGATGAGGGCCCACAGGGGGTAGTACGGGAGCCACAGGAAGTTGGCGATCGCGCCCAGGCCGGCGATCGTGACGCCGAAGAGGCGGGCCCAGAGAGCGCCGCGCAGGACGGCGATGGCGGCGCCGATGAGCAGGACGCCGATGACCAGGTGGATCCAGCCCCAGCCCGTCAGGCTGAACTCGAACACGTAGTGGCGGGTGGCGAGGAACACGTTGTCCGTGGCGATGGCCGAGATCCCCTCGAAGACGGCCATCGCGCCACCGAAGATCATCAGGGCGGCTGCCAGGTCGGTGGTGCCGGAGGTGGGCGCGCGCCAGGGGTGCGGGGTGTCGTGGAGGTTGCTGGCGTCATGGGCCATGTCGGTTCTCCCTGCCTCACGGAGCCGGAACCCGGCACGCCCGGGTCGGCGGAGTACCCCGTTTTCAGCCTGGCACGGGGACTTCCCCTCGGCATCCGGGGGCCAGGAGGCGGGTGAGCCAGGTCGTGCGGGCGGTGCGGGCGGAGGCGGTGAGGGCGGAGTCGGGGGCCAGGCTGTCGAAGCCGTGGCAGGCGCCGGGCCAGACGTGGAGTTCCGCCTGGCCGCCGGAGCGCCAGAGGGTGTTCGCGTACGCCACCGCCTCGTCCCGGAACATCTCGGCCGAGCCGGCCTCGATGTAGGCCGGCGGGAGCCCCGAGAGGTCCGTGGCGCGGGCGGGGGCGGCGTACGGCGGGAGGTCCGGGGCGCCCCGCCGGTCGCCGAGCAGGGCCTCCCAGGCGGTGGTGTGGGAGGTGAGGTCCCAGCGGTCGAGGCCGCTCATCTGGTGGCTGGAGAAGGTGGCGCCGCGGTCGTCCAGCATCGGGGACAGCAGGAGCTGCCCCAGCGGTACGGGACCGCCCCGGTCGCGGGTCAGCAGGGCGAGGGCCGCCGCGAGGCCGCCGCCCGCGCTCTTGCCGCCGAGGACGATGCGCTCCGCGTCGGCGCCGAGCTCGGCGGCGTGCGCGGCCGTCCAGACCAGGCCCGCGTAGCAGTCCTCCAGCGGGCCGGGGTAACGGGTGCGCGGCGCCAGCCGGTACTCGGCCGAGACGACGGCGAGTCCGAGCGGGAGGGCCCATTCGCGCAGGATCCGCGGCAGCACCGACCACGCGTTGCCCAGGATCATCGCGCCGCCGTGCAGGTAGTACAGCAGCGGCAGCGGACCGGCGAGCCCGGCCGGCCGGGCGCTCACCAGCGTGACGTCCGGCGCGCCCGGCGGTCCCGGCACGCGGTGCTCGGCCACCTCGAAGAGCCCGCCCGCGCGCAGTTCGGCAGCCGTCGGCCTGGGCCGGGCCGCCGCGTCCCGCTCTTGCACGGCGGCCAGGTTCTCCGGCGTGACCGGCTCCCTAGGCCGCCGCCGCGACGCGTCCAGTACGAGAGCCAGCTCGCGGTCCAGGGGCGGCGCGGGCCGCTCCACGGCCGGCCTGGGGGTCAGGGAAGGCGGGGGCCGCTCCACGGTCGCCTCGGGGTCCACGGGTGGCTCGGGCCGGTCCGCAGCCGGCCCGGGGGCCACGGACGGCGCAACCCGGTCCGTGCTCACGCGCCCGGCTCCGGCGGGTACGGCGGCCGGGCCGGCGGCCGGCGGCGGCTCGGGCCGCTCCACCACCGCCCCGGGACCCACCCGCGGCGCGGGCCGGTCCGCGTTCACGCCCCCGGCGCCGGGGGGTACGGCGGGCGGGCCGGCGGCGCCGGGGGTGCGGGCAAGGGCGGCAGGGCCGGGGTGTGCAGCCAGGCGGTGAGGAGGTCGTCCAGCGGCTCGATGGCGTAGCGGCCCGCGTGGGCGGCGAAGGCGGCGGTGGTGACCACCCCGTGGCGGTGGGCGGAGGCCCAGTCGCGGAGCATGCGGAAGAAGGCGCCGTCGCCGAGGGCGCAGCGCAGGGCGTGCACGGTGAGCCCGCCGCGCTGGTAGAGGCGGTCGTCGAACATGAGCTTGCGCCCCGGGTCGGCCAGCCGCAGGTCCTGCGGCTGCCCGGCCAGCAGCCGGTGGGCGGCGGTGGCCAGGTCGTGGGCGGTGCGGCCGCCGGAGCGCTCCGACCAGAGCCATTCCGCGTACTTGGCGAAACCCTCGTTCAGCCAGATGTGCCGCCAGTCGGCGATGGTGACGCTGTTGCCGAACCACTGGTGGGCGAGTTCGTGCGCGATGAGCCGCTCGGAACCCCGTACGCCGTCCACGTGGTTGGCGCCGAACAGCGAGAGGCCCTGCGCCTCGACCGGGACGTCGAGTTCCTCGTCGGCGACGACGACCGCGTACTCGCCGAAGGGGTAGGGCCCGAAGAGGTCCTCAAAGAGCCGCATCATGGCGGGCTGGCGGGCGAAGTCCCGGGAGAAGCGGGGCAGCAGGTGCGCGGGGACGTGGGCGCTCTGCGGGACGCCGTCGAGGCCGGGGTCGCCGAGCAGCACCGTCTGGTACAGGCCGATGGAGAGGCCGACCAGGTAGCTGGAGGTCGGTGCGGGCTGCTCGTAGACCCAGGTGGTGGTGGAGGCCCTGGTCGTACGGGTCAGCAGGCGGCCGCCGGCCACCACGGTGTACGCGGAGGGGGTGTTGACGGAGATCTGGTACGAGGCCTTGTCGGCGGGCCGGTCGTTGCAGGGGTACCAGGACGGCGCGCCGACGGGCTGGCTCGCGACGAGCGCGCCGTCGGTGAGCTCCTCCCAGCCGATGCCGCCCCACGGGCTGTTCACCGGCTTGGGGTTGCCCGCCCAGTGCACCTCGACGGTGAAGGCGGCGCCCGCGGGAAGCGGCTTGGCGGGCTTGATGCGGAGCTTGCCGCCGCGGTGGGCGTAGTGCGGGGCGCGGCCGTTCACCAGGACCCGGCCGACCCGGAACTCGGCGAGGTTGAGGGCGAACTCGGTGAGCGGGGCCCGGCCGGCGATGGCGCTGAGCCGGGCCGTCCCGGCGAGCCGGTTGGGGGCGGGACGGTAGTCCAGGGCGAGTTCGTACCGGTGCACACGGTAACGGGGGTCGCCGTTGGCCGGAAAGTACGGGTCCGATGCCGTTGTCTTCTGGCCGCTGCCGTTCATGGCCGTGTCTGCTCCCTGCGCTGTGCCCGGCCGCTCAGGACCGCCACGACTCGATCGGATTGCCCAGCCAGCGGGTGTCGGCGGGGACGGATTCCCCGGCCATCACGAGGGAGGCGGGACCCAGTGTGCTGCGGGCCCCGACCGTGCTCCCGGGCAGGACGATGCCGCCCGGGCCCAGGGTGGCGCCCTCGCGGAGGACCACAGTATCCGTCCTCAAGATCCGGTCGTGGAAGAGGTGGGTCTGCAGGACGCACCCCCGGTTGATGCTGACCCCGCTGCCCAGGGTGACCAGGTCGGTCTCGGGCAGCCAGTAGCTCTCGCACCACACGCCACGCCCGATGCGGGCGCCGAGGGAGCGCAGCCACAGCGACATCAGGGGCGTACCGGGGACGGATCCGGCCAGCCACGGTACGGCGAGGACCTCGACGAAGGTGTCGGCCAGTTCATTGCGCCACACGAAACCGCTCCACAGCGGGTGCTCGCCCGTGCGGTGGCGGCCGACCAGGAGCCATTTCGCGGCGGCGGAGACGGCGCAGGCGAGGATTCCGGCGGCGAGCAGGACGATCCCGGACAGCAGGGCCGCGCCCCAGATCCCGAGCCCCACGCCCCTTCCGGTGGCCAGGGCGCAGAGCGCGGCGCCGGTCAGGACGGCGAGCGCCGCCGAGCAGAACACGGGCACGAGGCGGCACAGTTCCACCAGGCCGCGCGCCCACAGCAGGTGGGCGGGCGGGTCGTAGGTGCGGCTCTGGTCGGAGTCGGCGGTGGAGCGCGGCAGCTTCACCGGCGGCAGGCCCAGGTACGAGCTGCCCTTCTTGGCCTTCTTCGGGGTGGCGGACAGGACGCCGACCAGCCCGTCGTCCGGTACGGAGCGGCCGGGCGCGGTCATGCCGGAGTTGCCGAGGAAGGCCCGGCGGCCGATCTCGGAGTGGCCGATGCGCATCCAGCCGCCGCCCAGTTCGTACGGGGCGGTCAGGGTGTCGTCGGCGAGGAAGGCACCCTCGCCGACGGTGGTGAGGCTGGGCAGGGCGAGGACGGTGGACACCTCGGCGCGGCGGCCGATCTTCATGCCGAGCAGCCGCAGCCATACGGGGGTGATCAGCCCGGCGTACAGCGGGAAGAGGGTTTCGCGGGCCAGGTCCATCAGCTGGGTGACGGTCCAGGCCTGGACGCCGATCCGGCTGTGGGTGGGGTGGAGCCCGGTGCGCAGCCCGAGGCTGAGCAGGCGTACGGAGACCAGCAGGAGCAGGGCGTACGCACACCCGAACGCGAGCGCGGCGGGGACCACGGCGAGCAGCGCCCCGCTCAGGGCGGCGCCGAGCCCGGCGTCGGCGGGGACGAAACGGGTGGCCACGAGGAGGGCGGGCGCGGCGGCGAGGACGGGCAGGACGTTCAGCCCGAAGCCGGCGGCCCCGTACACGGCCCGCCAGCGCAGCGGGCGCGGCGGGCGCTCCTTGGGCCAGTTGCGCTTGGCCTTGCCGAGTTTGACGGCGGGGGCCCCGGCCCAGCGCTGCCCGGTGGGGACCTGTCCGGCGACGGCGGAGCCGGGGGCGACCTCGGCGCGCTTGCCGACGCGGGCGCCGGGGAAGAGCAGGCTGCGGGTGCCGACGACGGCGCCCGCGCCGACCTTGACGGGGCCGATCACGAGCCGGTCGCCGTCCAGCCAGTGCCCGGAGAGGTCCACCTCGGACTCGACGGCGCAGCCGCGGCCCAGTTTGAGCATGCCGGTGACGGGGGGCAGGGAGTGCAGGTCGACCTCGGGGCCGATCCTGGCCCCCAGGGCGCGGGCGTAGCGCTCCAGCCAGGAGCCGGTGAGGGAGGTGGCGCCGGCGCACTCGGCGAGGCGTTCGGCGGTCCACAGCCGCAGGTGGACGCTGCCGCCGCGCGGGTGGCGGCCCGCGGTGACCCCGCGCAGCAGCAGGCGGGCGCCGCCGGCGGCGATGGCGAGGCGGCCGGGCGGGCTGAAGAGCAGGGCTGCGGCGGCGACGACGAGCCACCAGGGGGCGGTGGGCGCCCACGGGTAGGGGCCGAGGAGGTGCAGGACGTTGCCGAGGGCCAGCAGGGGCACGGTCCAGCGCAGTCCGACGAGGGTGAAGAGCGGAAGCAGCAGCAGGCACTGCGCCAGCTGGGAGCGGAGCCGGACGGGGGTGACGGTGCGGGCGGCGCCGTCGTCCTGGACGGACTTCTCCAGTCGCCGGGCCAGCTTGCGCAGGGTCGGCTGCTGGTAGATGTCGAGGACGGCGGCGCGGGGGTAGCGGGTGCGCAGGCGGGTGGTGAGCTGGGCGGCGGCGAGGCTGTTGCCGCCGATGGCGAAGAAGTCGTCGGCGGCGGTGGTGACGGCGACGCCGAGGACCTCGCTCCACTGCTCGGCGAGCCAGGCCTCGGTGCCGTAGAGCTGTTCGGTGGGGCCGGTGGGCTCCAGTCCGGTCAGCGGCCAGGGCAGGGCGTCGCGGTCGACCTTGCCGGAGGTGCGGGTGGGCAGTTCGTCGACGGGGGCGAGGAGCGGGACGAGGGCGGCGGGCAGTTCGGCGCGCAGGCGCTCGACGGCGGCGGCGTGGTCCCAGCCGTCCTGGGTGACGAGGTAGCCGACGAGGAGCTGGTTGCCGCCGCGCGCGGTGCGGACGGCGGCTGCGGCGCTGGCGACGCCGGGCAGGGCCTGGAGGGCGGAGTCGACCTCGCCGAGCTCGATGCGGCGGCCGCCGAGCTTGATCTGTTCGTCGCCGCGGCCGAGGAAGACCAGTCCCTCGGGTTCGGCGCGGACGAGGTCGCCGCTGCGGTAGGCGCGGTCCCAGCCGAGGGTTTCCAGGGGGGCGTACTTCTCGGCGTCCTTGGCGGGGTCGAGGTAGCGGGCGAGGCCGACGCCGCCGATGACGAGCTGGCCGCTGCCGCCCATCGGGACCGGTTCGCCGGACTCGTCGACGACGGCGAGTTCCCAGCCGTTGAGGGGCAGGCCGATGCGGATGGGTTCCTCGCCGGTCAGGAGCGAGGCGCAGGCGACGACGGTGGCCTCGGTGGGCCCGTACGTGTTCCAGACCTCGCGGCCCTCGGTGACCAGGCGCTGGGTCAGCTCGGGCGGGCAGGCCTCGCCGCCGAAGATCAGCAGCCGGACCTCGTTGAGCGCTTCGGGCTCCCAGAGGGCGGCGAGGGTGGGCACGGTGGAGACGACGGTGATCTCCTGCTCGGCCAGCCAGGGGCCGAGGTCGGCGCCGCTGCGGACCTGGGAGCGGGGTACGGGGACCAGGCAGGCGCCGTGCCGCCAGGCGAGCCACATCTCCTCGCAGGAGGCGTCGAAGGCGACGGAGAGCCCGGCCATGACGCGGTCGCCGGGGCCGATGGGCTCGTCTGCGTCGGCGAGGAAGAGGGCGGCCTCGGCGTCGACGAACGCGGCGGCGCTGCGGTGGCTGACGGCGACGCCCTTCGGCTTGCCGGTGGAGCCGGAGGTGAAGATGACCCACGCGTCGTGCTCGGGCCCTGGCCGGGCCGCCTGGCCGGCGGGGGCGAGGACGCCGACCCGGGATCCGGTGGCGTGCGTACGGGACGCCGAGCCGAAGGCGTCGGGGGCGCGGGCGTCGGTGCGGGGCCCCTGGCCGGGGGCAGCGGTACGGACGCCAGCGAGGACGCCGGTCCGGGAGCCCGTGGCATCCGTACGGGGCCCAATGCCGGAGGCACCCGTACCGCGGCCCGCGCCGGTGGGGTCGGGGACGTGGGCGTCGGAGCGGGCCTCCGGGGCGGTGGCGTCGGTGCCGATGCCGGGGCCGGGGCCGGTGGTGGGCATGGCCTCGATGCGGCCGGCGGCGCCCAGGATCGCCCGGACGCCCGCCTCGGCGAAGACGAGGTCGGCGCGTTCGTCGGGGTCCTCGGCGTCGACGGGTACGTACGCGGCTCCGGCGGCGAGGACGGCCAGGATGCCGGTGTACAGCTCGTTGGTGCCGGAGGGGACGCGGACGCCGACCCGGTCGCCGAGTCCGACTCCGGCGGCGGCGAGGGCACGGCGCCTGCGCTCGACCTCGACGGCGAGGGCCCGGTAGGTCAGCTGCTCGGTGCCGTCGTCGAGAGCGGGTTCGTCGGGGTGGTCCCGTACGGAGGCCTCCAGGACGTCGACGAGGGTGCGTGCCGGGGCGGCGGGTCCGGCACGGAACAGGGCGGACTTGCCGCTCTCCTCGTACGGGCTCCCGTCGTCCGGCAGGGTGGTCTCGCCGCGCTCTGGTGTGGCTGCCATGGGCCCTCGCGTCTCGTTCCGGGAAGCGTCCCGGGCCGCGCCGGCGGAGCCCGGGAGTGCCCGGGTTGTTCCAGTCCAGCTACGGACAACCCGCCAGTCTAGTGCGACGTCGAGAACTTTCCCGTCGAAGGCCGCCGCCTGGCCGGGAAAGGCACGACCGCCACGCCCCACCGCCCACGCAGCCCAACGCCCGACCCCGGCCCGGGCCGGGCAACGCCGGGACCGGGCCGGGGCCAGGCCAGGCGGCCCAAGACCGGGGTCAGGCTAGGCGGGGCCAGGACCAGGGCCAGAGCAGAGCCGGGCAGGGCAGGGCAGGCACCAGGGCCGGGCAGGCACCAGGGCTGGGCAAGGACCAGCGCTGGGCTGGGCCGGGCCGGGCCGGGCGCGGACCGCGCCCGATCCGGGCCCCGGCCAGACGCGGACCATGCGCGATACCGCCCGGCAGGCTCCTCGACCGTGGCGCGGGCGACGTCGCCCCCCTCGGTGATGGCATCGGCCCGGAGCCGGGACCCCCAAGGCCTGGCCGGGGCCAAGGCCGGGACCGGGTCCGGGCCAGGCACGGACCGCGCCCGATCCGGGCCCCGGCCAGACGCGGACCATGCGCGATACCGCCCGG
>NZ_JBVJLO010000013.1:0-14752 GCF_055584685.1 Streptomyces sp. NPDC102258 | reverse complement strand
CGGGAGGCCTCCTCGGCCTTTGCGCGGGCGGCCTCGCCGCCCTCGGCGATGGCATTGGCCCGGGGCCAGGGCCAGGGCAGGGCCAGGCAGGGGCCAAGGCCGGGCCGGCCGGGCCGGGGCCAAGGCCGGGCCGGCCGGGCCTGGGTCGGGGCCGGGCCGGCCGGGTCTGGGTCGGGGCCGGACCGGATCCGGGCCGGGCGTGGGTCGCGCTCGGTCCGGCGCGGTCAGGTGCGGACCATGCGGGATACCGCTCGGGAGGCTTCCTCGACCTTGGTGTGGGCGGCCTCGCCGCCCTCGGCGATGGCGTCGGCGACGCACGAGTGCAGGTGGTCTTCGAGCAGGGCGAGCCCGAAGGACTGCAGGGCCTTGGTGGTGGCCCCCACCTGGGTGAGCACGTCGATGCAGTACGTCTCCTCCTCCACCATCCGCTGGAGTCCGCGTACCTGGCCCTCGATGCGGCGCAGCCGCTTGAGGACGTCGTCCTTGTGTCCGGTGTACCCCTGCACGGCGATCCCTTCCTCCTGCGCTCACGTATGTCGATCACCTGCCCCTGCGGGGGCGGTCAGTGGGAGTGCCCGTCCCCTTCGGGCGCCGAGGGTGCGGCCGGGGCCGCCGCCGTGCCGCCCGTGGTGACGGTGAAGGCCGCCGTGTGGACCGTCCCCCCGTGCTGGAAGTCCAGGAAGAGCCGGTAGGTGCCGGCGCTCGGGGCGGTGGCCGTGAAGGAGACGTCCGGGCCGGGGCCGCCCTCGTTGGGGTGCACGTGCAGGTAGGCCAGGTCGCCGTCGCGCAGGGCGACCAGATGGCCGTACGCGCCGAGGTAGGGCTCCAGGTCGGTGACGGGCTTGCCGTCCTTGCTGACGGTGAGCTTGAGCTCGCCCGCCCGGCCCGGTTCGAGGGAGCCGCCCAGCGCGACCTGGTAGCCGTCGGCCTCGGCGGTCCGCGCGGCCGGGGGCAGCGGGGCGGGCTGGTAGGCGCCCGGCACCGAGAGGTCCGCGCCGAGGGTGACGCCCTTGGCGCCCGCGGCGGCCGGGGTGAAGTCGGCGAAGGCCTTGTAGCCGCCCGCCGCCGGCAGGTCGACCGGGGTCGACCAGGTGCCGTCCGCGCCGCGCACCGGGTGGAGGTGACGGTAGACGGTGAGGTCGCGCGAGGCGACGATGAAGTGCAGTTCCTTGCCGTGCTCGGTCTTGAAGGCGGTGACCGGGCGGCCCGCGGCGTCCTTGACCGAGAACCTCAGCTCGCCCTGGCCGGAGGCGGGCCGCGGGGTCTCCAGGGCCAGTGTGTAGCCGCCCTCGGAGACCTGGAGGCCGCCGGCGGCCGGGCCCTGGGCCGCCGCCGCCCCGTGTTCCGCGTGGCCGCCGCCCCCCGCGGCGTCCGCGCCGCCCGGCTCCTTCGCCGCACGGTCCGCACGGTCCGCGTGATCCGCGTGGTCCGCGTGTGCCGGGGCGACCGGTGCGCCCACGGGGCCCACGCCCGTGCCGACCCCGTACGCGGTCCCGAAGGTCGCTGCCAGCGCAGCGGCGAAAACGGCGATCCTCACTCCGGTGTTCATGCCTGCCCTCCCTTACGACGTACTGCCGCATCCAGCGGTTTCATGAGCTCACCATACCCCCGGGGGGTACCAAGTCAAGCGGGTGGAACGCTTGCGGATGGATACCCCTTAGGGGTATATCTGGAGTCGAGCCGCTGGATACCCCCTCCGGGTACCCACCGACTCGACACGGTACCTGCACCGATCAAGGAGAAACGCATGTCTTCCTGCTGCACCCCCGACGGCAGCTGCGGCACCAACGCCGGCGAGGCCACCACCGCCACGGCCGTCGTCGACAGCACCGCGACCGTCTACCGCGTGTCCGGCATGAGCTGCGGACACTGCAGGACCGCCATCACCGCCTCCGTCGGCGCGCTCGACGGGGTCCTCTCCGTCGACGTGGACGTCGACGGCGGCCTGGTCACCGTGACGACGGCCGGCGCCCCCGACGACACGGCGATCGGCGCCGCGGTCGACGACGCCGGCTACGAGCTCACCGGCCGGGCCTGACCACACCGCCCGGCCCCGGCCACCCGGCCGCCGGGGCCCCGTCCGTCCACGGGCCCCGGCGCCCGGCCCCCGGTACCCACCCCGCGCTCGAACGAGGAGCAGCCCTCATGACCACCCTCACCCCCGGCGCCGCCCAGGTCGAGCTCGCCATCGGCGGCATGACCTGCGCCTCCTGCGCGGCCCGCATCGAGAAGAAGCTCAACCGCATGGACGGTGTCGAAGCCACCGTCAACTACGCCACCGAGAAGGCGAAGGTCACCTTCGACGCGGACGTCTCGGTCGCCGACCTGATCGCCACCGTCGAGGCCACCGGCTACACCGCGAAGGAGCCGGCCCCGCCGCGCGCCGAGGGCGGTGCCGCGGGCGAGGGCGCCGGGTCCGAGGAGCCGGACGAACTGCTCCCGCTGCGCCAGCGCCTGGTCACCGCCGTCGTCCTGGCCGTGCCGGTCATCGCGATGGCGATGGTCCCGGCCCTCCAGATCGACTACTGGCAGTGGCTCTCGCTGACCCTGGCCGCGCCCGTCGTCACGTACGCCGCCTGGCCCTTCCACCGCGCCGCCTGGACCAACGCCCGGCACGGCGCGGCCACCATGGACACCCTGATCTCGGTGGGCACGACCGCCGCGTTCCTGTGGTCGCTGTGGGCGCTGTTCTTCGGCACGGCCGGGACGCCCGGCATGACCCACGCCTTCGAGTTCACCATCGCCCGCACCGACGGCGCCGGGAACATCTACCTGGAGGCCGCCGCCGGCGTCACCGCCTTCATCCTGGCCGGCCGGTACTTCGAGGCCCGCTCCAAGCGCAAGGCCGGCGCCGCCCTCAAGGCGCTGCTGGAACTGGGCGCCAAGGAGGTCACGGTGCTGCGCGGCGGTCACGAGGTGACCGTGCCGACCGCCGAACTCCAGGCCGGGGACCGCTTCCTGGTCCGCCCGGGCGAGAAGATCGCCACCGACGGGACCGTGGTCGAGGGCTCCTCCGCCGTCGACGCCTCCATGCTCACCGGCGAGTCCGTCCCCGTCGAGGTCTCCGTCGGCGACTCCGTCACCGGCGCCACCCTCAACGCGGGCGGCCGGCTGGTGGTCGAGGCCACCCGGGTCGGCGCCGACACCCAGCTGGCCCGGATGGCCAAGATGGTGGAGGACGCGCAGAACGGCAAGGCCGCCGCCCAGCGCCTCGCCGACAAGATCTCCGCGGTGTTCGTCCCGGTCGTCATCGGCCTGGCCCTGGCCACCCTCGGCTTCTGGCTCGGCACCGGCTCCGGCCTGGCCGCCTCCTTCACCGCCGCCGTCGCCGTACTGATCATCGCCTGCCCCTGCGCCCTGGGCCTGGCAACCCCGACCGCCCTCATGGTCGGCACCGGCCGCGGCGCCCAGCTCGGCATCCTGATCAAGGGCCCCGAGATCCTGGAGACCACGCGCAAGGTCGACACCATCGTCCTCGACAAGACTGGCACCGTGACCACCGGCCGGATGACGCTGCTGCGCACCCACACCGCCGAAGGCGTGTCCGAGGCCGACGTACTGCGCCTGGCGGGCGCCCTGGAGCACTCCTCCGAGCACCCGATCGCCCAGGCCGTCGCGGCCGGCGCGGCGGCCCGGGTGGGCACGCTGCCCACCCCGGAGGATTTCGCCAACATCCCCGGTCTCGGCGTCCAGGGCGTCGTCGACGGGCACGCGGTCCTCGTGGGCCGCGAGAAGCTCCTGGCCGAGTGGGCGATGCGGCTGCCCGCGCACCTGGAGCGCGCCAAGACCGAGGCCGAGGCGGCCGGGCGCACCGCCATCGCGGTGGCCTGGGACGGCGAGGCGCGGGCCGTCCTGGAGGTCGCGGACGCGGTCAAGGACACCAGCGCCGAGGCCATCCGCCGGCTGCGTGCCCTCGGCCTGACCCCGATCCTGCTGACCGGCGACAACAAGGCGGTCGCCGAGTCCGTCGCCGCCGAGGTCGGCATCGAGGAGGTCATCGCCGAAGTCATGCCGCAGGACAAGGTCGACGTGGTCAAGCGGCTCCAGGCCGAGGGCCGCAGCGTCGCGATGGTCGGCGACGGGGTCAACGACGCCGCCGCGCTCGCCCAGGCCGACCTGGGGCTGGCGATGGGCACCGGCACCGACGCCGCGATCGAGGCCGGTGACCTGACCCTGGTCCGCGGGGACCTGCGGGCCGCGGCCGACGCCATCCGGCTCGCCCGCAAGACGCTCGGCACCATCCGCTCGAACCTGTTCTGGGCCTTCGCCTACAACGTGGCCGCGCTTCCGCTCGCCGCGGCCGGACTGCTCAACCCGATGATCGCCGGAGCGGCCATGGCCTTCTCCTCGGTCTTCGTCGTCGGGAACAGCCTGCGCCTGCGCGGCTTCAAGGCCGCCGACCACTGAGGCACCCCGGCCACGGCGCCGGCCGCCCTTCCGCACGCGGGACGTGAGGGGGGCGGCCGGCGTTTCCGGCTCCCGGGCGGGTTCTCACGTACCGGGCCGGGGTATGCCGGCGCGCCGGGCCCGGCCCGTACGATGAGCCGCTCGCGAGGGGGAGGGCCGAGGGGATGCGCGTACGCCGGCTGGGAGAGCTGGAGGCCGAGATCATGGACCGGGTGTGGCTGTGGGAACGGCCCGTCTCCGTCCGCGAGATCGTCGACGACATAAACCGGCGTCGTACGGTCGCCTACACCACCGTCATGACCGTCGCCGACATCCTGTACCGCAAGGGCTGGCTGAGCCGCGAGAAGTCCGGCCGGGCCTGGATGTACCAGGCCGTGCGCAGCCGCGAGGAGTACACGGCCGCGCTGATGCAGGACGCGCTCGGCGACAGCCAGGACCGGCGGGCCGCTCTGCTGCGGTTCGTGGAGCGCATGTCCCACGAGGACGTGGAGGCCCTGGACGAGGCCCTGCGCACCGCCCGCCCCGGCCGCCCGGCCGATGCCCCGGAGGAACGCCGGTGAACCACCACGTCCTGCCGCCCCTCGCGATGGCCCTGGTCACCGGTCTGGCCGTGCCCTGGCTGCTGGTCCGCGCGCGTTGGGCGCAGCAGGTGCCGCGCCTCGGCCTGGCCGTGTGGATCCTGTGCGGGGCCGTGTTCGCGCTGGCCGCCGCCGCCCTGCCGGCGCAGCTGGTGCTGCCGCCGGAGACGAGTCACCGGCTGATCGACGCCGCCCTGACCCTGGATCCGCCCTCCCCGGCCCGGCTGGCGGCCGCGTCGGCCCGCGAGGCCCTCGCCGCGGCGGCGGCGCTCACGGTGCTGGCGGTGCCGGGGGCCGTGTTCGTACGGGAACTGGTGCGGGCGCGCCGGGCCCGCGGCCGGCACGCCGAACTGCTGCGCCTGGTCGGCCGGTACGACACAGAGCTCGGCGCGACCGTACTGGAGGACGCCCGCCCGGCGGTGTACTGCCTGCCGGGGCGCTCGCGCCGGGTGGTGGTCTCGTCCGGGGCGGTGGAGGTGCTGACGCGGCCGGAGCTGGCGGCCGCCCTGGCGCACGAGCGGGCGCACATCGGCGGCCGGCACCATCTGCTGGTCGCCGCGGCCGGGGCGTACTCGGCGGTGTTCCGTCGGGTGCCGCTGGCGCGGATCGGCGGGCGGACCGTACCGCTGCTGCTGGAGATGGCGGCCGACGACCGGGCGCTGCGCGGCTGTTCGCGCGACGCGCTGGCAACGGCGCTGTACGCGCTGGCGGCTGGGCACGCGCCGCGCAAGGCCTTCGCGGCGGGCGGACCGTCGGCGGCAGTGCGCATGCGGCGCATCCTGGGCCCGCAGCGCGCCGGGCACCCGGTCATCCGGGGGCTGCTCGCGGTGGCCGCGGCGATGTGCGCGATCATCCCGGCGGTCGTGGCCTGTTGTTGGACCTCGTGATAGCCGGCCGGTCCAACGCGGCTATTTACTAAGTTAATTCGTAGATTTCGCCTCGCTCCCGGCTCCTCGAATGGCCCGCTATTCTGGGCGCGTGCGGGCTCAGGACCGGTACGGCGAGAGGTGCGGAACAAATGCTGCTGGCTGACGTGCGGACGGCAGCGCCCGGTGACGCGACGGCGATTTCCCGGCTCCTGGCCGAGGCGATTCGAGGCGCCTACGGCGGCCTCCTCGGTGAAATCCGCACCGGCCGGCTGGTGTCGGACCATTGCTCGCTCCCCCGGATAAGAGCGGAAATAGAAATTCCCGGCGGGGCGCCCGGCTGGCTGGGCTGGCTGGTGGCGGCGGACGCGAAGGGCGCGGTCGTGGGGGCCGTCTCGGGGGGCGTACCCGTCGCCGCCCAGGGCGAGCTGTACGCCCTGTGCACCGCTCCGGGCCGCCGCCGGGAGGGCATCGGCTCGGCGCTGCTGGAGGCGGCCACCGAGCGGATGCGGGCGCACGGGGCGACGTCACAGGGGCTCAACCTGCCCGCCGAGGGCGCTCCGGACCTGCCGTTCTTCACCCATCACGGTTTCACCGGGCACACCACCCCCGTCCGCTTCCTCCGCCCGCTCCGGTAGCACCGGCAGCGCCCGCTCCGGTAGCACCAGCAGGCGCCCGCTCCGAGGGGTCCCGCGCGGCCCGGGCCGTGGCAGATCCACGCCATCGCGTGTTCACGCAGCCCCACCGCTCTGGCCCAAGTCCGCTCCCCCGGGACAGGATTCGACCAGCGGCGCGGCCCCTGCGGCACGGGAGCCCCGCCCCGGACGGCCGGACCGAGCGAGCCCCTGGAGGAGCGATGCACACACCGAGCGGCACTTCCCTGACCGTCATGCCGGTGGTGCGCGCGACGCCCCCGGCGGCCACCCTTCCCCCGTACGGCGGCGCGGCCCTGCCCGCCGCCCCGGAGTTCCTGCCCGGGCTGGAGTCGACGGCCGCGGCCGACGCGGACGCGGGCTGGCTGCACGACGCGCTGCTGGGCCCGCACAGCGCGGATATCACGGGCTACCTGCGCCTGGCCCGGGACTGCGGCGGCCCGGTCCTGGACCTGGGCTGCGGCGCCGGGCGGCTGGCCGTCCCGTTCGCCCGGCAGGGCTTCGCCGTGGAGGCCGTGGACCGGGACGCGGAAGCCCTGGAGCGGCTCAGCGCCTGGGGGCGCCGGATCGGACCGCAGGTGACACGGCGCCTGGTGACCACCCGCGCCGATCTGGCGGACCTGCGGCTGCGGCGTACGTACCGGCTGGCCCTGCTGGCCGGGACGATGGTCGCGGCCCTGCCCCCGCGGGCGCGCCCGGGGCTGCTGCGCGAGATCGCCGCGCACCTGGAGCCGGGCGGCGTGCTCGCCCTCGACTTCACGGCGCACCGCCCGCGCGGGCTGGCCGAGGAGCCCGTGCGCACCCGGGCGTTCCAGGTGCCCCGGTTCGACGGGGTGGAGGAATGGGCCGTGGCCCGGCAGGAGTTCGACCTGGACGGGATGAGCGAGCGGATCTCCTACCACTGCGTCCGCACCGGCAAACTGAGCACCGAGCGGGTGGTCCGGACCACCCGCAAGTGGATCGTCGACCCGGAGCGGCTCGGGGACGAGCTGCGCGCGGCGGGGCTGCGGGTGGAACGGCGGCGGTGCCACCGCCTCGACGAGCGGACCGAGAGCGTCCTGCTGGTCTGCCGGACGGCGCGCTGAGCGGCGCCCACCGCCGGCGCCGGGAGCCGCGGACGCCGGTCCGCCGTCCCGCCACCCCCGGACGGGCAAGAGGTACGATGCCCACAAAGGTTTGGGCGGACCAAGAGCGGGTGGTGGCGCAGTGGAGGCTGTCGTGGCGGAGTCGACCGGCCGCGAGGCGGTGATCCAGCGCCTGCGCGACGTGGGGCTGCGCGTCACGGGCCCGCGCCTGGAGGTCCTCCAAGTGCTGGCGGCGGGCGGCCACATGGACGTCGAGTCCCTCACGGCCGGCGCCCGCGCCCGGCTCGGCACGCTGACCAGCCAGGCCGTGTACGAGATGCTGCGGCACTTCCTGGAGACGGGCCTCGCGACGAAGTTCGACCGCCCCGGACTGCCCGCCGTCTTCGAGATCGCCGGCCCGCCGCACCAGCACGCGCTGTGCGTGCGCTGCGGCCGGGTCGAGAACGTCCGCGCCGAGGCCCCGGAGCCGGCCGGCGAGGCCCTCCGCGCGTGGCGGATGGGCGAGGGCGTGGAGATCACCTTCAAGGGCCTGTGCCCGGACTGCGCGAGCGCGCCGCAGGAGTAGCGGGCGGCGGTCGGCGCGGGGCTCACCGGGAGCGGACGAGCGCGCCCCGGACGACAGGTGACGCCGGTCACATCCGAAACGCGGGGGCGGGGGCTCCCGCGGAGGCATGTGCCAAAGTGTGACTGTCGATTCGTAAGATGAGGGGGTCGCTTCGCGATGGCAACGGGCGATGGCAGGGACGGCATCCAGTCGGCCGACAGGGTGCTGGCCCTCTATCAGGAACTGCGCCTGCGCGGGGTGTCCCACCTGAGCGACGTCTTCCGGGAACTGGGCCTGGACCCCGAGGAGTCGGAGCAATGGCGGGCCGAACTGGCCGCCCTCGGGCTGATCGTGCCCGCCGGCCCCACCCACGCCACCCGCGCGGACCTCCAGTCGGGCGCCTGGCAGCCGGGACCCGACGCGGTCGCGGCCGTCGACCCGGAGATCGCCCTGCTGCGGATGCTGCAACGCGAACGGGAGCGGCTGCGCGAGCACCTGGACGAGTCCGACCGGACCTACAGCGCGCTGGAGACCCTGGCCGGGCGGTTCCTGCGGCCCGGTTCGCTGAGCGGTTCCGAGGTCGAGGTGGAGATCCTCGACGACTACGGCCGGATCCAGCAGGTGCTGGAGGACATCACGGACGTCATCCGCCACGACCTGACGTCCATGCACGTGACCGCCCTGGTACGGGAGGTCGCGGACCGGGTCCTCAGCCGCGACCGCCGGCAGATCGACAACGGGGTGCGCATCCGCGCCATCTACCACCAGCGGATCACCACCTCGCCGGAGGCGGTGGAGATGCTGCGCCGCCGGGTCGAGGCCGGTGTGGAGATCCGGCTGTCGCCCGCCGTCCCGATGAACATGATCATCGCGGACCAGCAGTTCGCGGTGCTGCCCGTGCACCCCGACGACCGGTCGGCGGGAGCGATCCTGGCGCGCGGGCCGGCGCTGGTGCGCTCGTACCTGGCGCTGTACGAGCACTGCTGGCACGCGGCCACTCCGTACGGCGACGACGTCGCGCCGGAACTCGGCGGCGACGGGCTGTCCGAACAGCAGCGGGCCGCCCTGAAGATGCTCGCCTCGGGCATGAAGGACGAGAAAGTGGCCCGGAATCTGGGAGTGTCCCTGCGCACGGTGAGCCGCATGCTCTCCGAACTGATGCAGGAAATGGGCGCGTCGAGCCGTTTCGAAGCCGGTGTGCGCGCCCAGCGGCTCGGCTGGCTGGACTGACCGAAGCACTGCCGCAATAGTCCTGGCCGCACTTTCCTGGCCCGCATCCCTCGGGCATTCGGAAAAAGCGGAAAGCCCCGCGTCACCGAGGGGTGTTCACGGGGCTTTGCCGCGGAGCAGGGCGGACGGTCAGTCCCAGCCGTTCTCGTTCGCCCGGGACGACGCGGGGGCGGCGAGCGCCAGGGAGCGCAGCGGGCGGGCGGAGCGGGCACAACAGGCGGTCCCGAGCATGATTCCTCCAGGAATGGGATGGCGGATTCCGTCTCCACGGAGCCGTGCCGCCGGTATTCCGTCGAAGACGTCTCCATTCTCCTACGGGGATTCCGGCGGAGCCGCTTTCCTATAGCACCTCTGAGGCGGATCTGAAGTCCGGACGCGGCACGCACCAGGCGGAGTTCATGCAGACGTTACAGTTCCATACCTTTGGTCAGCCCAAAAGAGCTGTTAGGGTGGGCTTCCGGCCTTCTCGGCCCTCCAGGGGAGAGGCGCCGGCGAGGCAGGAGCGTGCCGCCGCTCCTGCCTCACCCACGGCCGTCCCCGGCTCCCCGTCCCGCAGGACGTCCCGGTAGACCTCCAGGGTCCGGGTGGCCGCGGACCGCCAGCTCATGGTCCGGGCGTGCCGCGTCGCCGCCCGCCCCATCAGGGCCGCCTCCCGCGGGTGTTCCGCGATCCAGCGCAGCCAGCGGGCGTACTCCGCCGGGGCGTTGCCGCGGACCAGCATCCCCGTGACCCGGTCCCGTAAGGCGGTGGGGAGGCCGCCGACCGCCGAGGCCACCACCGGAGTTCCGCACGCCTGCGCCTCCAGCGCCACCAGACCGAACGACTCGCTGCGCGAGGGCACCATCAGGACGTCCGCCGCCCGGTACCAGTCGGCGAGCTCCGCCTGCGGTACGGGCGGGAAGTGCCGCAGTACGTCCGTCACCCCCAGCTCGCGCGCCAGCTCCCAGGCCTCGCCGCGCGGTCCGGCCCCGGAGTCGCCGCCGACCACCGGGACGATGGTCCGCCGACGCAACCCGGGCGCGGTGCGCAGGAGTTCGGCGATGGCGCGGACCATCACGTCCGGGCCCTTGAGCGGCTGGATGCGGCCCGCGTACAGCGGGACGAACGCGTCGGCGGGCAGCCCGAGCCGGGCCCGCGCCGCCGCCCGTCCGTCGCCGGGTCCGAAGGTGGCGAGGTCCACGCCCGGCCGGACGATCTCCGTGCGCCGGGCCTCGGCCCCGTACAGGTCCCGCAACGCCCGGGCCTCATCGGCGGTGTTGGCGATCAGCCGGTCGGCGGAACCGGCCACCTGGTGCTCGCCGCGGACGCGCAGCTCCGGCTCGGGGGTGTCGCCGTCGGCGAGGGCCGCGTTCTTGACCAGGGCCAGCGTGTGGGCGGTGTGCACGAGCGGGATCCGCCAGCCCACGGCGGCGATGCGCCCGGCCTGCCCGGAGAGCCAGTAGTGCGAGTGGACGAGGTCGTAGCGCCGCTCCTCCTTCAGCAGGGCCAGCGAGAACGGCACCACCAGGGCGGGCATGTCCTCCTTGGGCAGCGCCCGGCGCGGACCGGCCTCCAGGTGCCGTACCCGTACGCCGGGCCCGAGACCGTCCTCCGCCGGCCCGGCCTCGCCTCGGCAGCGGGTGAACAGGTCCACTTCCACGCCCTGTTCGGCGAGCGCCCGGCTCAGCTGGACCATGTAGACGTTCATGCCTCCCGCGTCGCCGGTGCCGGGCTGGTGCAGCGGCGAGGTGTGGACGCTGAGCATGGCGACGCGCAGGGACACGGGGAGCTCCTGGGGAAGGGGCCGCGTCCCGCCGCCGGGTGGACCGACGGCGCGGTCACGCGGCGAAGGAGGGTGCTGGCGTGGTGCAGTCGTACGGTCGGGCGGGTCGAGCGGTGGGGGCGAGCGGGGCCTGAGGGGCCCACGGGCGCGGGTCAGAAGCCGAACACCGGCCCCGAGGGCGGGGCCAGCCGGGTGCCGGGTGCGGGCGGGGCCAGGGCCTCGGCGGACACCGGCCCGCCGGGTGTGGTGCGCAGCGCCGCCGCCAGCCGGTCCGCGCCCTCCGGCATCACCGGCCGCGCCCAGGCGCCGAGCGCGCGGGCCACCGCCAGCTGCGCCGCCAGCACCGGCAGGTGCCGGCCGCCGGCCGCGGGCCGGTGTGCCTCGTACGCGTTGACGTGGCCGAAGTCGGAGACCGCACGCACCATCTCGTCGAGCAGGGCCATCGCCCGGCGCGGGTCGAAGGCCTCGGGCGAGTAGGCCTCGCGCAGCTCCTCCAGCCCGCGCAGCAGCCGCCGCTCCAGCACCTCCCAGCCGGCGCCGCCGGGCAGCGCGGCGGGCACGAACCCGGCGCACTCCTCGCGGACGGCGGTGAACAGCCGCGACAGCCAGCTGTTCCAGCTCTCGTCCAGCTCCCGCCGGGCGGCGGCGAGCCGGTCGGGCCGGAACTCCGTACGGCGGCCCAGGGGGCGGGCCTGGAGGGCGTGCCGGCGCAGCGTGTCCGACCCGTACTCGGTGATCAGGTCCAGCGCCCAGGCCTTCTGTCCGGGGCCGCGGGCCAGGGCCTCGTCCTCGATGACGTACGCCTCGTTGACGCAGAAGCGCTGCGGCATCTTCAGGCCCCGCGCGAACAGCAGGACGGGCAGCAGGACGGCGTGGCAGAAGGCGTGGCCGAACCCGCTGAAGTGGACGGCGTGTTCGGGCAGCGGGCGGTCGCCGTGGCCGAAGAGGTGCATGGCGGCGGCTTCGAAGCAGCCGTCGACGCGGTGGTCCGGGAAGCCGTCGACGGGTACGGGCAGCCCCCATTCGGCGGGGTGGGCGACGGCCACGTCCGGCAGCCCGTCCTCGACGAGCGATTCGCACAGCGCGGCCAGCCGCGGTGGCAGGCCGGCGGCGGCCCAGTACGCGGTGAGGGCCTCGCGGTGCGGCTCCAGCGGGACGTAGAGGCGGCGGCAGCGCTTGGGCACGCAGCCGGTTCCGCACTGGACGCAGGTCGCGCCCAGCAGGTCGCCGCCGTCGTTCGGCCGGGCGCACTCGTGGCACATCCCGGCGTCGCTGACGGCCCCGCAGTGCGGGCAGGAGCCGGTGACGTGCGCGCCGTGCAGGAAACGCCCGCACGGTTCGCAGTACGGCGTCAGGCGGGTGCGGGCGGCGATGACGCCGTCGGCGTGGAGCTGCCGGAAGAGGTCCGCGAACCAGCGCGCGTAGCCCCGGTCCTGGCGGGGGCGGACGATGTGGTCGAACTCGACGCCCGCGCGCAGCCAGTCGGCCGTGATCGCGGCCCGGTAGCCCTCCGCGACCTCCTCCGGTTTGCGGCCCGCGCGCAGCGCGCGGACGTGGACGGAGCCGGCGTGGTCGGCGGTGCCGGTGGTGAACAGGACGGGTTCGCCCTCGGCCCGCAGGTACCGGGACAGCACGTCCGCCGCGACGTAGGGTCCGGCGAGATGGCCGACGTGCAGTTCGCCGTGGGTGGCCGGCGGGGTCGCGGTGATCCATACGGGGGTGCTCATGGGACCTCCTTGACGCTGTGGTGCGAAGGACGCAGCGAGGCTCGGGACGGAAGGGGGAGGGACCGGGCCCTCGGGGAGAACGGAGAGCGGGGTGTCCTACCAGCCTGGCAGACAAACGAACCGGTTGGTCTGGTACTGGCTTGCGCGTTCGCGCCGTTGCGTGGACACGCCAGCCGCCGCCCCGGCGGAGTCCTCCGGGGCGGCGGCTGGCGTAGAGGTGTCATGTCGCGAGTACGCCAAAGGAGCGGCCTTGCGGGGGCGGGCCGGCGCCCAACAGGCTGCTCACATGGAACGTTTCGCGACCGATCGCATCGACCCCGTAGACCGCAGCGCGCCCGACTCCCTCCTCGTCGTGGCCGCGCACCCCGACGACATCGAGTTCTGCGTGAGCGGGACGGTCATGCGCTGGATCGCGCAGGGCACCACCCGCGTCACCTACTGCATCGTCACGGACGGCGGCGCGGGCGGCTACGACGAGCGGCTCCCCCGGCAGGCCATGGGGGACCTCCGGCGTGCCGAGCAGGTCCACTCGGCCAAGCGCAGCGGCGTGGACGACGTCCGCTTCCTCGGCTACCCCGACGGTTACGTGGAATCGAGCGTCGGGCTGCGCCGCGACCTGTGCCGGGTGATCCGCCAGGTCCGCCCGCAGCGGGCCGTCATCCCGAGCCCCGAGATCAACTGGTCGCGCGTCGCCGACCTGCACCCCGACCACCGGGCGGTGGGCGACGCCGCGCTCCGGGCGATCTACCCGGAAGCCCGCAATCCGTTCGCCCATCCCTCGCTCCTGAAGGAGGAGGGGCTGGAGCCGTGGATCGTGCCGGAGCTGTGGCTGATGACGGGGCCCACGCCCAACCAGTACATCGACGTCACCTCGGTCTTCGACCGCAAGGTGGAGGCGCTGCGCATCCACACCTCGCAGACCGCGCACTTCGAGGACCTGTCGGGGCTGCTCCGCGACTGGCTGGGCGAGCACGCGCGCTCGGCGGGGCTGCCGCCGGGGCGGATGGCGGAGGCCTTCCAGGTCGTCCGGATCGACTGAGGCCTCAGCCCGCCCGCCACCGACCGCCCGCCCGGCCGCCCGGCCCACCGCCCGACCGACCGCCGGGGCCGGGTGTCACCGGTAGATGAGCAGTTCCCCTTCGCTCGCCCCCGCCAGCTCGTAGCGGGTCGCGACCAGCGGCCGGCCCGAGTAGAGCCGGATCAGCGTCGTGGCGTCGCCCGCGAACCGGGCGGCGGGACGGCCCGCCACCTCGTTGCCGAGGACCAGCGGCCCGGCGTGCCCGTCGAGGGCGGCGACCAGCCGGGGCGTGTCCCGCTTGCGGCTGGCGGTGCTGAGCAGGGGCAGGGCGAGCGCCAGCCCGTCGCCCCCGTAGGCCCCCGGCTCCCCCCAGGCGTCGCGGACGTCGCCCGCGTGGATCCACTCCCCCAGCGCCACCGCGTCCAGCGTGCCGTCGCCCGCGGCGATGGCCGGGCCGGCCTCGCTGAACCCCCGTTCGAGCTCGTCCACGATCCGGCCCACCGGCCACCCCGCCCGCTCGGCCACGTCGGCCGCGTTGGCGGCGGGCAGGAACACCCCCTCCTCCAGCCGCCCCTCCACGATCCGGACGAGGGCCGCCGCGCAGTGCGCGAGGACGTCCCGTACGGTCCAGCCCGGACAGGCGGTACGCAGCCCGTACGCGGCTTCGGGCGTCCGGCGCAACAGCGGTAGCAGCGCGTCCCGTTCGGTACGCAGCAGCAGGTCCGGGAGCCAGGGGTCGCGTACCGCTTCGGCGGTGTCGGTGTCGGTGTCGCTGTCCATGGCCGTCAGTAGCGGTAGTGGTCGGGCTTGTACGGGCCGTCGACGTCGACGCCGATGTAGGCGGCCTGCTCCGGGCGCAGGGTGGTGAGCTTGACGCCGAGG